>NZ_LXHX01000097.1:0-58846 GCF_001649495.1 Emticicia sp. MM
CTACCGAAAAAGTAGAGATACTAAAAAACACCATTCTTCAAAATCCTATTTTTGAAAATAAAGGTATCAGTCTACCACCCATTACTGATGCTATGATTACACAAATTGCAGCAGGTAGTTCACAATGCCAAACTGCTATTGATGGCTTGGTAAAGGATATAGAAGGCACTTCTTTAAAAGAACAATTTAATGATTTAGTCTCTAATCCTAATTTAATTGATGATGTTGTTGAGAATATTGATGCTTGCATTACTGGGGTTCTTAAACCTCTTTGGGAAACCGACGGACATTTTTCTACAGTTTATCTTATTGCGTTACAATTAGGAATGAGTGACACAGATGCAAGAAATTTGGCAATAGCAGCAGAAGACCCAGATACTGATATTAATTTTAAAACTAAAGAATATATTGTAGATGACACTTGGGCTAATGGCTCACTACAAAAAATATATCATACATTAAATGGTGGATTTCATGGAGTAGAAGAATTTCTTACGGCTCTTGGTATTATGAGTACACCCACTTCAGATTTGAAAACTTTAGGATTTCTTATTCATCGGTTTGGAGATACCTACGCACATACAAGACTACGAAGTATAAACCCCAGTGATTTGAATAAATTAGATATTGCGGGAGTAAATGTGTAAGATGGTATATCTCAGACAGAAGCTGATATTTTACAAAAACTAATGCTATCTTGGCAAAATGTGAGTAGTGGAATGATAGAAAATAAAGTGCCGGAATGGATGCAGTTAATCAACGAATACGTACGAAAATATGGAGGAAATCTTGATTATGGCTTAGTTTATAAAACCAGTGTTTGGGTAAATTCGAGAGGAGAAAGAGTTAAACTATCAGATTTTCTGGTTGATGTTTACAAGGTATATGCTCAAAACCCAACTAAGAATGGAAATCTTAGATTATATGGCTGTTCAGATTGTTTTATGACCTTGGAGCATTCTTTTCTTGATAAAGCAAATGCCGATTATATTTTTATAAGAGGAGATTGGTATCTCTCTTATGTGAAGAATTTAGCAGCACTACTCAAATACAAATTTAATTTATCAGGTCAATTAAATATTGAGGTATTTCAGCGAATGGTTGATTATGTTACTAAAAATAAATGCTCTATGAGAGGAGTGATTGATGTAGAAATAGCTTTGCACAATAAAAAAAACAATGTTGATATTTATAAATTCTTAACTAATTGGCAATCACATGGCATAGCGGCAGTAGCTATTGACGATGAAGATATTGAATTACAATATAAAAATGATATTAAAAGAACCCGAAATTATTTGATAAATATTAAAAATAAAGAAATTGTCAATGAAACAAGTTCTTTGGGTTATTTTACTCGATTTATATTTCATAATAAATGCAAATAATTTAATACGACAATGAAAAAAACAGCTTTAAAATCAGTTCTATTTATCCTTGAATGGGTATTAATATTAATCTTTCATATATACTTAAGAAATCATAATCTGCCTGACTTTATAAATTTCAAAAGTAGTTCGATTGATGTAATGAGTAGAGTAGTTTACATCGTTTATGTAACACCCATTTTCTTACTTCTAAGATTATTGCTTCAAACCATTAACAGTCTAAATAAACCTTTATTTATTTTACAAAATATCTATATGCTTACAGTGTTTTTATTAAGCAAAGTAAATGGTGGTGATAGCCTAATGAAGATGTATCTTTTTGGTGCAGTCTTAAATTTAGTTTTCTATTATATAGATGATTTTTTAGTAAAATTAATAGATAAAACAAGCAATAAGTAGATTTTTTGAGATTATTTAATAAATGTAAAAAATAAAGAAATTGTAAATGAAACCAGTTCCCTTGGTGATTTCACACGATTTATATTTCATAACAAATGCAATTAACAAATGAAAAAAATAATTTTAAAATCAACTTTATTTATTCTTGAGTGGATATCCATATTTATTCTTCATATATACATGAGTAAATATAGCCTACCTAAGTTTATAAATTATCAATCTAGCTCAAGTGGTCTCATAAGTAGTTTTATTTACATTGTGTATATATCTCCATTTTTTTTACTATTTAGATTGCTTTCTCAAACTGTTAATAGGATAAATCAACCTATATTCATTATACAAAATTGTTATCTATTCACAGTTTTTTTATTGAGCGAAGTAAATATGCTTTATAAAGATAATTTAATGAAATTATTTTTCTTTGGGGTAGTCTTAAATTTAGTTTTCTATTATATAGATGATTTCTTGGTAAAATTGATAGATAAAAAGGTAGTTAATTAATTTTCAAATGAGCAAAATAGCTTTAAAATCCGCCTTATTTATTATTGAATGAATTTTGATACTTATCCTTCATATATATTTGAGAGACCATACTTTATCAAAATTTGTAAAAGTTACAAGTGGTTCTATTGATGTAATGAGTAGTTTACTTTATATCGTTTATATATCCCCCATTTTTTTGCTTATAAGATTATTATTTCAAACAATCAATGGTGTTATTAAACCCATATTTATTTTACAAAATATCTATATGTTTACCGTCTTTCTTCTGAGTAGTCTAAATGATGGAGATAGCCTAATGAAATTGTATCTGTTTGGTGCCATTTTAAATTTATTATTCTATTATGCAGATGATTTTTTAGTGAAATTGATAGATAAAGTAGGCGAAAAGTAGATTCCTATAATTATTTAACAAACATAAACATAAGGAAATTGTTAATGAAACAATTTCTTTGAGTGATTTTGCACGTTTTATATTTAATAATAAATGTAAATGACTAAAAATTATAAATACTTAATCAAATCTGTCTTATTTATTGCAGAACTCTCATTAGTATTTGTTATACATATTTATATCTTGAATAATCATTTAAGAAATTTTATACAATACAGACAATCGAATGACATTTCTCAAATATTGTATATTGTCTATTTAATTCCTTTATTTTTGATATTAAGAATATTTCTCCAAAATTTTAAAATAGTCAGTACGATAATATTCCTTTTACAGAACATTATCATATTTAATGTTAGTTTGTTGGACAAAGTTTATTTACAAAATGACCTTATAAAAATGTATGTTTTGGGAGTAATCTTGAATATATTATTTTATCTCTTAGACTATTTTTGTATTAGAAGCATTGACAAAATGTTTGATAGATAAATTCTGTTCCATCAAAGTTTGTTGCTTCAATAGATGCTGTTATACAAACAGATTATTTAAAAGAGGCAGAACTTGCTAAAACGAATACATTAGCCTATCTAAGACAAGTAGAAGCAATTGTAAACACGGAGGTAACAGAAATAAAAGATGTGATTAAAATAAACAAAAATTGTACATTTAACACATTAGCATTTAAAATAAAGTTTAAATAAAATGGCGACAAATAAATTGTTTTGGAAATTAATGAAAGAGGATTTACGTATCTGTGTCTTTCAAGTTATACCTTTCTTATTTTATCCTATTGAAGATATAAGGGGTAAAATGATTCTTATTTTCACAATCTCTATTTATCAATTATTAGAAATATTAGTACTAACAATTATTACATTATTTCTTATTTACATTAGTTCTGTTTATATAAAAGAGTTAAAAACATCCCTTCTTTTACTATTGCTTTTATATCTCAACTACTCAATCTCTGCCTTTCACAATAATATTAATAATGCTTCTTTTTCCATATGCTATGTGGTTATTTCAATTTTACTTTTGTACTACTATTCAAATCAAATAGGTAAAATTATTGAAGAACTGGATGTAATGTAATCATCACCAGTGTGGTTTTGTTAGTAAGTAAAGTATGTATTAGTTTCTACATAGTTTACAGAATGATAAAACAGGTAAATGGCAAATACTGTATTGGGTTAGTCAACACTATAAATAATATTTCAATGAAACTTATCGTGAAACAGATTAGTATATCTGATTTAGTATTTGTTTGTTTTTGGATTTTAGGAAACTCTATTTCGGAAAGTTTACATGATTATGGTTTTTTTTTCTATTCATTTGCTTTACTGAGTATATCGTTTTTAGTTGGATATTCAAGCATTAGTATTTTAGAAATAATCAAGAATAAATTCATTCGCATTTTTATTGGGTTGATTATATATGCAATATTACTATTCATTTATATAAGTTTAAATGGAAAGTTTACAAAATGGGGCTTGCTTATCATCATAATTGCGATACAAATATTTTTATTCTATCTCTGCTTAATGATAATCAAGTATTTTTTTTCAAAAAAAACTGACTAAGAATTCTATAATATTTTGTAATGGACTGAATCCTTCACTCCTTATTGTAGTTTTTTTTATTATATCATATGCAAAAACATAATATCAAAAAGAAGCCTGTGTCAGCCCCCAAAAGTTGGAAAATTATATTTAAATGAAAAGAATAGCTTGGATTCTATTAGTGGTTTTTGAAACACTATCAATACCTTTAATTTTCTCATCGGTTGAAAAATTTTTATTAAAAAATGTAAACTTTTTTTAGGACGAGACACAGGGTGAAATTTGGAACAAAACTTGCTCATCACATAATAAACTATTTATATAGCTTTTTACGTTATAGAATTCAATTATTAACCTTATGAACGAATAACTATTTAGACAGTTATTTTGAAAACCAAACACAAAAATGAAGAAAACACTTTTTATAGCACTTGTTGGCGTTTTCATGAGCATGGCTTCATTTGCTCAACACGGTAAGAGTACCACAGGCATAAAGTTTACTGAAGCATCTTGGAAAAAAATTGTTGAAAAAGCCAAAGCCGAGAAAAAGCTTATCTTTATGGATGCCTACACAACTTGGTGTGGGCCTTGTAAAATGCTTCAAGCGAGGGTTTTTCCAGATAAAAACTTGGGAGATTTTTTCAACCAAAACTTTGTAAATGCAGCCATTGATATGGAGTCTGACGAAGGCGTAAGGCTTTCAAGTATCTATGAAGTACAAGGCTATCCATCCTTGTTTTTCATTGACCCAAACACGGGTAAAGTTGTAAAAATGTTTTTGGGTTATACCGAAATTGACCAACTTTTAAGTGCAGGAAAGAAATTGGTAGAGAAGAGAAAAGTGTAATCAATCGTAATATGTGATATTTTAGAAAAGAGAAAGCATTCAATGTTTTCTCTTTTTTTATTATAAACCTTTTACTCAAAAATTCCGTTTATATATGTATATACATCTAATTTTTATATCAAATGAAAAAACTTTTCTTTACACTTGCTTTGGCAAGTATTTCAGCGTTTAGCTTCTCACAAAGTTGTTGCGAATTGGTTTTTGCCAGTAATGATGGAAACATGGGCGTTTTTGCATCGGATAAAGCTTTTATCGCTTCTCACTTAGCACCAATCGTTTATAAGCATACAAGTGAAGTTGGCGGAAAAATGACTGAATTTGCTACACCAGATGGCAAAAAAGCCAATGCGTATTTCGTAAAAGCCAAAAAGAAGTCAGACAAATGGCTCTTTGTATATCAAGAATGGTGGGGCTTAAACGACCACATCAAACGCCAAGCCGATATTTTTTACAATGATTTAGGCGGAAATGTAAATGTGTTAGCACTTGATATGTACGATGGGAAACTGGCAACTGATGCAAGCGAAGCAGGAAAGTATATGCAAGGTGTGGTTGAGGCTCGTCTTGAAAGCATCGTGCAAGGTGGCTTACAATTTGCAGGTAAGAAAGCTAAAGTTGCTAACGTTGGTTGGTGTTTTGGTGGTGGCTGGTCATTGAAATCGGCTATTATTGGTGGAAAACAAACAGTAGGTTCGGTAATGTACTACGGAATGCCAGTAAAAGATGTTGAAAAGCTAAAGACATTGAATACTGATGTTCTTGGTCTTTTCGCAACCGAGCAATGGATTTCTAAAGCAGTAATTGAAGAATTTGCAGCAAATATGAAAACTGCGGGTAAATCTCTCAACTATAAAATCTTTGAAGCTGAACACGCATTTGCGAATCCAAGCAATCCGAAATACGATGAAGCCAAAGCTAAAGAAGCCTACGGAATGGCTATCGAGTATTTAAAAAAGAAACTTTTGTAAATATTCTGGAGCGAACCTTAGGTTCGCTGTAAAAACATAATGAGTTGTACTCAATTTTAGCTTTCAAAAGCAAAAAATTGAGTACAACTCATTTTTTTATCAGCATATTTCAATAAATTCACTTCTCTAAAATCATCCAAACTAAAACCTCCCTGAACCATGCCCTCACGCCGTAGTTTTTTGAGCAAAGCCGCCATGCTTGCCAGTACCTCACTCATTCCATCGTTAAAAGCTTTTTCCCATGAGGAATTACTAACTTTGGCTGCTTACAAACCAGAAAAGTCAGCCATCGAACTGGCAACCGATGAAGATTATTGGTGGCAAATACAGCAAGCTTACACAGTTTCACCACAAATCATTAATCTAAATAATGGAGGTGTGAGTCCATCACCAATGGTAGTGCAAAATGCCGTTGATAGATATAATAAACTCGCCAACGAAGCACCCAGTTATTATATGTGGCGAATCTTAGACCAAGGCAGAGAACCACTGCGTGAAAATTTGGCAAAATATGCAGGAGTTTCGCCCGACGGAATAGCCATCAATCGAAATGCCACCGAAGCTCTCGATACCGTAATTATGGGTTTACCCTTACAGCGAGGCGATGAAATCGTAATGACCCGCTACGACTACCCGAATATGCTGCATGCCTGGCGTCAACGAGAATTACGTGATGGGCTAAAAATCAATTATGTAGAACTTGATTTGCCCGCTGAAGACACTGAATTAATTGTCAAGAAATATGTCGAGCAAATGACCCCACGCACTAAAATTGTGCATATCACGCACATTATGAATTGGAATGGACAAGTTATTCCAGCCAAACGCATTGCCGACGAAGCCCACAAACGTGGTATCGAAGTTTTGATTGATGGAGCTCATTCGTTTGCTCATCTCGAATACAAAATTCCTGATTTGGGCGGAGATTATTACGGAACAAGTCTGCACAAGTGGCTTTCTGCTCCCATCGGTTCGGGAATGCTTTGGGTGAAAAAAGAAAAAATTAGCAAAGTTTTTCCACTTATTCCCAACGATAAACCAAATTCTGACAATATCCGAAAATTTGAAAACCTTGGCACTCGTCCATTTATGATTGAGCAAGCCATCGGACAAGCACTTAATTTCCAATTGGCCATTGGTAATGCAAGAAAAGAAGCCCGTTTACGTTTCTTAAAAGATTATTGGGCAAAAGAGGCAAGTAAAATGCCTAAAATAAAAATGAATACTTCGCTAAAACCCGAATTTTCGGGGGCATTGGCACATTTTAGTGTTGAAGGTTTAGAAGCAGGAAAAATGGAAGGCGAATTGTTTGCTAAGTTCAAAATACACACCTCACCAACCAAATGGGAAAAACTCGATGGAGTGAGAGTTACCCCACACGTTTACACCTCACTACGAGATTTAGACCGTCTCTTAGACGGAGTGCAGCATCTGACAAAACTATAAGACTTAAAACCATAAAAAACCCAAAATATTAGTATGCTTGCATACTAATATTTTTTTATATAACTTTGATTCATCAACAACATTAAAACAAAACCAAGTAAAACTATGACAGCAACTACAATAGAAGGAATCAACTTTAACTTAACCGAAGAACATTTGGCGGTGCAAGCCGCAGCCCGAGATTTCGCCCAAAATGAGCTTTTACCTACTGCCATTGAGCGAGATACCCATTCGGTGTTTCCGTATGAGCAAATCAAGAAAATGGGAGAGTTAGGTTTTATGGGAATGATGGTTTCGCCCGAATACGGTGGCGGTGGTATGGACACAATCTCGTATGTGCTGGCGATGGAAGAAATCTCGAAAGTGGATGCTTCTGCTTCAGTGGCGATGTCGGTCAACAACTCGTTGGTGTGTTGGGGTTTAGAGGCTTTCGGAACAGAAGAACAAAAACAAAAATATTTAAAGCCACTCGCATCGGGCGAAATTATCGGGGCTTTTTGCTTGTCTGAACCCGAAGCTGGCTCAGATGCAACTTCACAAAAAACAACCGCCGAAGACAAAGGCGATTATTATTTAGTAAACGGTACAAAAAACTGGATTACCAATGGTGGAACATCGTCGGTTTGTTTGGTTATTGCTCAAACCCACCCCGAACTAAAACACAAAGGAATCAATGCTTTAATTATCGAAAAAGGCACTGAAGGTTTTGTAGTAGGAAAAAAAGAAGATAAAATGGGAATTCGCTCATCAGATACACATTCTTTGATGTTTACTGATGTAAAAGTTGCGAAAGAAAACCGCATCGGAGCCGATGGTTTTGGATTTAAGTTTGCCATGACAACTCTCAACGGTGGAAGAATCGGAATTGCTGCACAAGCTCTCGGCATTGCAGCAGGTGCATACGAACTGGCCGTAAAATATTCAAAAGAACGTAAATCATTCGGCAAAGCCATCAGCGAACACCAAGCAATTCAGTTTAAATTGGCCGAAATGGCAACCAAAATAGAAGCAGCTCGTTTGTTGGTTTATAAGGCCGCTCGCCAAAAAGACGAAGGCAAAGATTACGTAGAATCAGCAGCGATGGCCAAACTTTTTGCCTCAGAAGTAGCCATGTGGGCAACTACCGAAGCCGTACAGATTCACGGGGGCTATGGTTATGTAAAAGAATTCCACGTAGAACGCCTCATGCGTGATGCTAAAATTACGCAGATTTATGAAGGAACTTCCGAGATTCAAAAACTTGTGATTGCAAGAGAGATTTTGAAATGATAGCTTTGCATAAAATTTGCATTTAGCCATTTTAAAAATTAACATGAAAAATCTATTTCTGGTATTATTTGTTTGCATTGGTTTCTCAGCTTTTTCACAAGAAACCATCACGGCTTCGCAAGCTAAAGATTTTGTGGGTAAAGAAGTTTTCTTGACGGGTAAAGTTGCTGGTTCAAGACTTTTTCAAAGACCAATGGGCGATATGCTTTTGTTAAACATTGATAAACCTCACCCAAGCAATGACATTACTGTTGTTGTTGAAGGTGAAGTCATTTCAAAAGGGAAATTTTCAGAAGCTACTTTACAAGGAAAGTCAATAAAAGTGAAAGGAATTGTGAGTATTTATAAAGAAAAACCACAAATAAAACTCGAAAGCGAAGCTAACCTAACAATCATAGAGTAGCACAAAATTTTAAATTGTGTTGAGAGCGATTTAGAAAATTGCTCTACTAAAAGGCTCAAGTTGAGCCTTTTTTAATATCTGCACCACCTAAATTAAATTTTTTTAAAAATAATATCTTCACTTTTTATCAAAATAAAAATAAAATCTTCTATTTTAGTAGTTTGATTCTTAAAGCAATTAATTTCTATTTCATCCCTAATAAAAAATGAACTTATTCGAGATTAAAGAGCAGGCTAAAGTGTATGATGTTGTCATTGTTGGCTCAGGAGCTGGTGGTGGTATGGCAGCGTATCAACTCGCAAAAGCTGGTGCTAAAGTTTGTTTGTTGGAAGCTGGTGGCTACTTCGACCCCGCTGACCCAAAGTATATTACCCAAATGAAAAACCCTTGGGAATCTCCTCGTCGTGGAGCAAGTACTCGCCATCGTCCGTTTGGAGATTTTGATGCTGCTTGGGGTGGCTGGGACATCGAGGGCGAGCCTTATACGGCTGCTCAAGGTACGCAATTCCGTTGGTTCCGCTCAAGAATGTTGGGTGGGCGTACCAATCACTGGGGGCGTATTTCGATGCGTTTCGGTCCAGATGATTTCAAAAGAGGCTCTTTGACTGGTATTGGCGACGACTGGCCAATTGATTACGAAGACCTTGCACCTTACTATGATAAAGTAGATAAAATGATTGGTCTTTTCGGTACAAAAGAAGGTATCCGAAACGAGCCAGATGGTATTTTCTTACCTCCTCCAAAACCACGTTTGCATGAGTTAATGCTCAAAAAAGCGGCTACAGGCATCGGAATTCCTGTAATTCCTTCTCGTATGGCCATGCTTACGAAGCCAATCAATGACTCTCGTGGTTCGTGTTTCTATTGCGGCCAGTGCGGTCGTGCTTGCCAAGCTTATGCCGACTTCTCGGCTTCTTCGGTGCTTTGTATTCCTGCCGCAAAAACAGGTAACTTGACTTTGATAAACAACGCAATGGTGCGTGAAGTATTGACCGATGCTAACACTGGTTTAACAACGGGTGTTTCGTATGTCAATAAAATGGACTTGAAAGAATACACAATCAAAGGTAAAATTGTGGTTTTGGCGGCCAGTACTTGCGAAACAGCTCGTATTCTTTTAAATTCAAAATCATCAAGATTCCAAAAAGGACTCGCTAACGATAGCGGAGTTGTGGGTAAATACCTCAATGACTCGACTGGTGCGAGCCGTTCGGCATTTATTCCTGCCTTGATGGATAGAAAACGCTACAATGAAGATGGTGTTGGTGGTATGCACGTATTTACGCCATGGTGGTTGGATAATAAAAAATTAGATTTCCCACGTGGGTATCACATCGAATACGGCGGTGGTATGGGAATGCCAGGCGGTGGTTTCGGTGGTGGAATTGAGCGTGTAAACGGTCTTTACACCGATAAAAATGGTAATAAAAAACGTGCTGGTGGCTACGGTGCAGGTTTGAAAGAAGATGTGATTCGTACATACGGTGCGTATATCGGTATGGCTGGACGTGGAGAACCTATTCCGTTGGAGTCGAACTACTGCGAAATCGACCCAAATAATGTTGATAAGTACGGTATTCCGACGCTTCGCTACAACTACAAATGGAGCGAAAATGAAATTAAGCAAGCCAAACACATGCAGGATACATTCGAGCAAATTATCCACGAAATGGGCGGTATTGCTTTGGGTAAAAAACCAGATGCAAGCACCAACTATGGTTTGGCTCAACCAGGAGAAATCATCCACGAAGTTGGAACGGTTCGTATGGGTAATGACCCTAAAAAATCGGCATTGAACAAATGGCAACAAGCACACGATGTGAAAAACTTATTTGTGGTTGATGCGGCTCCGTTTGTTTCGCAAGGTGATAAGAACGTTACATGGACAATCTTGGCGAGTTCGTGGCGTACTTCAGATTACATCATCGACCAAGTAAAAGCTAAGAATTTGTAATTTAGACATGAGATATTAGACAAGAGACAAGAGATTTTGTTTTATATATTTCGGTAGCTTAGGCATCGCTCAGCACCAAAAGAATATCTGATAATAAAATCTCGTATCTCAAATCTTGTGTCTCGCTTCCAAATAAAGAAAAACATGAAACGTAGAGATACATTAAAAGCAATATCTTTAGGTACTTTCGGAATGGCGGCTTTACCAACTACCGATTTGGTAGCGGCTGCTCCAGACCCAAAGCCTTTTAAGACCACGCCTGCTCGTGTAGCCGAGGAAATTGAGCGTGATAAAAAACTAATGGCCGAGAAGTTTTTCACGGCTGCCGAATTGACAACGATTGGTATTTTGTGTGACATTATTATGCCTGCCGATGCAAAATCGGGAAGTGCTACGCAAGTAGGCGTGCCAGCTTACATAGAGTTTATGGCAAAAGACCAACCTGCGTATCAGACTCCACTTCGTGGCGGTTTGAAATGGTTGGATAATGTTTGTTTGAAGCAATTTGGTAAGGTTTTTTCTTTATGTTCGGCAAAAGAAAGAATTCAGATTGTTGATGAAATTGCTTATCCGAATGATGTAAAACCAGAATATACACAAGGAGCAGCATTTTTTACGCAAATGAGAAACCTAACTGTATCGGGTTATTTTACAACACAAACAGGATTTGAAGTATTGGGTTATGTAGGAAATCGCCCAAATCAATGGGATGGTGTTCCGCAAGATGTATTGGATAAATACGGCTTGAAGTATGACCCTCTTTATGACAAAAAAGATTGATTTTTTTAGTCGACAGTTTACAAGGCTCGGTAGAATTTTTCTACTGAGCCTTTATTTTTGCCCAGAACAAAAACGTCGGCATGGCTCGAAGCCATGCCGACGTTAAAAAAGCGTTTTATATAGAAAATTCTACAACAAAGCTCTATCCAAATGTACATAACCACCATCGACGTGAATCAGTTGGCCAGTGGTGTGGCTTGATTTGTCAGAAAGTAAGAAAACGACCATATTGGCTATTTCTTCGGCGGTTGTCATTCGGTTGCCCAATGGAATTTTTGAGTTGATTTTTTCCAAAGTTTCTGCTGGATTTGGCAAGGTTTGTATCCATTTTTCGTAAAGAGGCGTATAACATTCGGCCACAATTAAGGAGTTTACTCTGATGCCGTATTTCAATAATTCAACTGCCCATTCACGCGTGAGAGCATTTCTGCCACCGTTGGCGGCTGCGTAGGCCGATGTACCACCTTGTCCAGTTTCGGCAGTTTTTGAGCCAATATTTACAATCGAACCTTTTGATGCTTTCAGAGCTGGCAAAGCGTGCTGAACGATTAGATAATAATGCACTAAGTTTTTGTGCAAAGACTCCATAAATCGCTCATAATTACCATTTTCGAGTCCAACGCCATCGTTTACACCAGCATTATTCACAACGCCATCAATTCGGCCAAATTTTTGATTGATTTCGGCAATGGCTTTTTCACATTCACTTGGCTGCGAAAGTTCGGCTACCACTTGTTCGCATTTCTGACCCAAAGCAATTATTTCGTTGACCAATTTTAAGTTATCGGCTTCATTACGGCCAATAATTACGGGAATTGCACCTTCATTGGCCAACACTCTCACGATGCCTTCTCCGATGCCTTTTGCTCCGCCAGTTACGATAATTACTTTGTCGCTTAAATTAAGATTCATTTGTTTTAAAATGGATTTTTGAGGTTGAATTATTCTTTATGAAAACTATTTGACTATGTGAAACTCCAAATCTTGGAAATCAAAACTAAAATCGGTTAATGGCGAAATTGCTTCCATGGTCATTCCTGCGGCTTTGCCTTCGGTATCTAAATTGAAG
This sequence comes from Emticicia sp. MM, assembly GCF_001649495.1. Taxonomy (NCBI): domain Bacteria; kingdom Pseudomonadati; phylum Bacteroidota; class Cytophagia; order Cytophagales; family Leadbetterellaceae; genus Emticicia; species Emticicia sp. MM. The sequence goes on from NZ_LXHX01000097.1 coordinate 12,978, forward strand.
TTTACATAGGCATCGGCATCGAGGCTTCTATCGTTCCATTTCGCTACAAACGTATTGCCTTTGTAGTAAAGCATTTCGCCCGAAATTTTTGGTGAACGCTTCGAAGCAAATAGTAATTTTCCGTTTTTCAACGAAATCGTTACATCGCCAAACCACGCATCTTTGTACGTACCAACAAATTGATTGAGGTCGATTTTTGTATTATTTTTTTGCTGAGCATCAATAGTTGACCATATTTCATCCGTGATTTTCTTGGCATTTTCGTTGCCAGCCACCACACGGGCGTGGTATTCAGCCACACGGTCAACTTTTGGCATTCCTAAGTAGCTATCTTTAATGGTATTCGTGATGGCCGTAAAAGCTGCACCGACTTGTTGGTTGGTAAAAACAATGATTCCGAGTTTTAATTCAGGTAAAATCGTTATTTGTGTTACTACACCAGCCAAGCCGCCTGTGTGGGTAGCTTGCTTGTAGCCTTTCACATCGCTTAAAAACCAACCCAATCCATAAGCCGAAAAGTGTGTATTATAAGCCGTTGGGCCACGAACTGGAATAATGGTTTGTGGTGTCCACATTTCCTCGTGAACTTCTTGGCTGAAAAGTCTTTTTGAACCATCGCCGTACTTTCCGCCATTGATTTGGGCAATCACCCATTTGCTCATGTCCGAAACACTACTGCAAATTCCGCCCGCAGCATTGGCGGTTTCGCTCCAGTCAATATCAATGGCTTGTACTTTTCCATTTACTGGGGCGTGCGGAGAAATAATATTCGATTTGTCTTTGAGCCTGCTTATCGAAGCCGCTGTTTTGGTCATGCCGAGCGGTTGCATGATGCGTTTTTCTACAAAGTCTTCCCACGAAATACCCGAAACACGAGCAACAACTTCGCCCGCTACGATGTAAAGGTTATTATCATAATCATATTTTGAGCGGAAACTCGAAACAGGCTTTAGGTAGCGAAGATTATGAATAATATCGGTTTTAGTGAAATTGCTGGAATCGGGAAACATCATTAAATCTCCAGCCCCTAAGCCCATTCCACTACGGTGACAAAGCAAATCTCTGATAGTAAACTCTTCGGTTACGTACGGATTGTATAATTTAAATTCGGGAATAATATCGGTTACTTTGGTGTCCCACTTGATTTTCTTCTCATCAACTAACATTCCCAGAGCGGCTGCGGTATAGGCTTTGCTATTGGAAGCTACGCCAAAAAGCGTATTTTCATCAACCTTTTGCTGGGTTCTTAGCGAACGAACGCCATAGCCTTTGGCATGAATTACTTTGTCATCTTTAATAACGGCCACGGCAATTCCTGGCACATCAAACGTTTTTAGGGTTCGCTCAACTAAGGCATCAATTTCGGCCGAGGTGATGGTTTGTGCCTTGCTCGAAAAAAAGCTTGATGATAAAATGATAAAGGCAAATAGGATTTTTTTCATGGGTAAAGAATGAAGATGAATATAATGCCCGAATTTATCTTAATTTGGGGAGAAATACAATTTATGAAAGCTTGTAAGCTGAGTATGGTTTAACTATATGGCTATTTTACGCCACATAATTTTACAAAAGTTATTGGACTAAAACGTTCAAAAATTCTTCTACTTTTAAAACTTGAATCTTAGGGAAGGGAATTTGTTTTAGAACATCAAAATGGCGGTCTTGGCTCACTAAATAAGTAGCATTACAAGCAATGGCACAGTCAACAAATTTATTGTCGTCGGGGTCAGATTGTATCAAATTCCAAGCAAAATATCGAGTAATATACTCTACATTGGGTTGTTCAAGCAATAGTTCAACTTAACGTTTGTGCTACATCAGCTCCCATTTTATGGCCAATTATTTCGACATACTCTTCCAATATTTAGTTGGAGAAACAAAGTGTATATTTTTCCTCCAAGAAATAATCAAAAACCACTCGATTGGCCGATTTACTCGAAATGATTGTTAGTAGAATATTCGTATCTAAAACAATCTTCATTGATTTTTATAGGGAGTTCGTAGATGCGAATTTAAAATTTGCTCTTCATCGGTTGCTGTCCATCCGTTTTGTTCCCATACGGCATCAGCTTGTTTGGTTAGTTTTTGAGCTAAATACTTACGCACCAGTTTTTTTATCTCTATCAAATCATCTTCTTCGATATTCGCCATGAGCCTAAGCATATATAATTGGCTTTCGCTCAGTGGACTATTGATTGTTTGTGCTGCCATTTGTCTGAAATTTTCACTAAAAATAATTCTTTATACTCAATTTTGCAATGAGATGAATAGATTAGAATACTTTACGAACCTTTAGCTCTCAATTTATTTGTCGTAGATATTTCTGATAAGCCATTGCTACCAAAGCCGTCGTGTAAGCATCAGAGGTAAAATAGAGAATATTCCGAACGACCGTTCCACCCGAAAAGAAAACCCCGCCTGTCCAATAGGCTTGGTTTTGTTCGATCTTCTTTTTTGAATCAATAAATGCAATGGCTCGATTGATTGATTCTTGTGGAACATCCAAACCAGATTCTTTCAGATAAAGCATTGCCAGCAAGGCATAAGTAGTTGACTGTAAGACATCTCGCTTATTTACGTGCTTCCAACTTTCGTAGCTTCCGTCGAGTTTTTGGCTTTTTTTTAGGTGAACCAGAAGTAATTTTGCCGAGTTTTTTAAGGCGGTATCGCCCGCAGCTAAGGCTCGCCCAACCGCAAAATGAAAATGGTAACGGTTTGGGTAATAAATGCCCATTCTGTTCCATCGTCCACGTTTGGTGTGTTTTTCGATGAGTTGGTGAGCGGCTTTGCTACCTTTACTATTATTAAGCGAGCCTTTTTTTGTTAGGTACGTCAGTACATTGGCATTTACAACTACATCGACATCATTTGTTCCCCACGGAATGTACGGCACGTATGGGTGTGGGTAGCACACACTAAACGGCAGAAAGAAAATCAGATTATTGAAAACGGTTTTATGAAAACGCCAATTTTCGTAAGTCGATTCTTGAGCCAGCCAAGTCATGTACGCTCCCGATTTCTTGAAACCGTGATACATATAATTATACCAATGTCGATTCTGACGATTTTTATCAAGAAATTGGTCGAAAATGCTGTATTTAATCGGAATAATGGAATCGGTTTTTCCAAAAATCTTTTGGTGATACCAAATGGCCAAATTTCCGAGAGCCGTGTCATCGGCATCGTTGGCTACATTGGCTGCATTATTGATGAAGCGTTCTTCGAGGTTAAAAGTTGTCGGTCGCCTTACCAAAGGCACAGGATTTGGTTCTTTTCCCCAACTTAAATCTCGACGAGGTGGTAATTTCTTCCAAAAATTAAATTCATAACCGAGCGGCGTAGGAGTACCGTAACTCAAAATTTCGGGATAGACTTTCTGCAACATCGGTAAAATATGCTTTTGGGTCGTATCTGCCAAATACATTTCGGCCAGAATATTATGGATACCCGCCATCGTGAAGCAGTTGGAGTCTCGATAGCGGTTTTTTGTACCGAGCAAGAAAAAAAAGCCTTTCATCTGCATATATGCTACCCATTCGCCTGCATACTGTTGACCTTCAATGGTTTGGGTAGTTTGGTTTTGAGCTAAATAATGGAGGCTTCGCTCAATATCTTTTCGGAGAGAATCGGGCGAAGGTTGCTGAGAAAAAGCCGTAAAATTTATCAGAAAGAGTAGAAATAGAGCGTTTTTCATGGAATTATAAAAAAATAGCCTCCACGAAAGAGGCTATTTGATAGAATTTTATGCAATTACTATTCTTTCACAACCATGTTATGATAGATATTTTGCACGTCATCGTCTTCTTCGAGTCTTTCGATGAGTTTTTCAATATCGGCGGCTTGCTCTTCGGTTAGTTCTTTTGTATCGGTCGGAACTCGTTCGAAATCTGAATGAAGTAATTCATAACCTTTTTCTTCGAGGTGTTTTTGTAATGCACCAAAGGCCGTAAATTCACCATAAATATTGATTTGGTTGGCTTCTTCGTCCAAGAAAACTTCTTCTGCTCCAAAATCAATCAATTCAAATTCTAATTCTTCGATATCAGTTTTCCCATCATTTGCAATCTTAAAAACAGATTTACGGTCGAAGATAAAATCGAGCATTCCCGAAGTTCCGATGCTTCCTCCGCATTTAGTGAAATGACTACGAATATTGGCAATCGAACGGTTAGTATTATCAGTAGTACATTCAACCAAAATAGCTACACCATGTTGACCATAGCCTTCATACACCATTTCTTTGTAATCTTCTTGGTCTTTCGATGAAGCACGTTTGATGGCATTATCAACGGTTGCTTTAGGCATATTAGCCGCCTTTGCATTTTGGATTAAGGCACGTAAACGTGAATTACTGCTTGGGTCAGTACCTCCAGATTTTACTGCAATCGCAATATCTTTACCAATTCTTGTAAAAGTTTTTGCCATCTGCCCCCAACGTTTCATCTTGCGGGCTTTTCTAAATTCAAACGCTCTTCCCATTATTTATAAAAATTCTAATATTTTGTATGTCTTTATTTTGCTGCGAAATTATGAAATTTTACGCAAAAACGCACAAATATATTTTAATTGGAAGGTAATATCCATTCTTTTTAACGTCGGCAAGGTTAAACCCACAGTGGAACTGCTTGCCGACGTTTCGAAACTACTTAGTTCGATAAGGCAAGTTCTTCGCTACCTGATTGAGCAGGCTGGTAGTAAGTTGGTGCGGCGTATCCATTCTGTTATTTGGTTGGTTTGAAAGAACTGTTGACCAAACCAATTCGCCAGTGGCGGCATCAAAAAGTTTTACATCGGTTTCTACGCCATCATTGAATCTTGTGTTGTTCATCATTACGGGCGAGATTGACATCGAGCGATCGGTTGGGCGACTGATTTTTACAATCAATTCGCCAAAAATAACGGCATCAACATCTAAAAGTTTGGCCAAATCAGCTTTATTTTGAAACTTAATATCTTCTAAGCGAATACCATTTGCTGCCAAAACCTTGTTGGTGCGAGTAAAATCTTGAAACGCAATTTCGTAGCGGCCCTTTTCTACTTGTTTGGCCACATTCATAAAAAGCTCTTTTTGGGCGTCGAGACTTGCCTCTTGCTCTTGTTTGCTGAAAGGGCGTCTTACTTGCTGAACAGGACTTCCTTTTGCCTGCTTTGAGTAGTCGAGTGGATTCTGAAACTGAACCCCAAATGGTAAAATGGCGATTTTTTTATGCGTATTTTTGATTGTAGCAAAGTTTTCGGCAACGAAATCTTTTGACGATGCACAGCCCGACAACACCAAAGCAACCAAACCGATGGCCAATAAGCCTTTATTTATTTTTGAAGTTTTCATTTTATATTTGGTTTTATAGATAATTAACGAACTTTGATAAGGCATTTATTATGAGAATGTTTTTTTTAATTCAAACGTTGTATAGTGGTAAAAATAATTGATGCCAGCCCTTGCAGCGAAAAATCATACATATTGATATGGACGCATTTTTTGCGTCGGTTGAGCAGCGTGATTTTGTAGAATTACGAGGGAAACCCGTGGCCGTAGGTGGAAGTAGCGAGCGTGGCGTGGTAGCAGCGGCCAGCTATGAAGCTCGGAAATTTGGCGTTCGCTCGGCTATGTCTTCACGGATTGCGAAACAAAAATGCCCGAATCTGATTTTTGCAAAACCTCGTTTTGAAGTTTATAAGCAGGTTTCGAGAGAAATTCGTGAGATTTTTCTCGAATACACGCCTTTAGTTGAGCCGCTTTCGCTCGATGAAGCCTATTTGGATGTAACCGAAAACTTGAAGGGAATCTCAACCGCCACCGAGATAGCCCAAGAAATAAAAGTCAGAATCAAAGAAAAAACTACGCTAACTGCTTCGGCAGGCGTTTCTATCAATAAATTTTTGGCAAAAATTGCCTCCGATTACCGCAAACCCGATGGGCTTTTTGTGATAAAACCTTCACAGGCCGAGGCTTTTGTAGAAACCCTCGAAATCAGTAAATTTCATGGTATTGGTAGAGTTACGGCCGAAAAAATGCACAAAATGGGTATTTTTACGGGAAAAGATTTACGAACAAAAAGTGTAGAGTTTTTGGTGAATAATTTCGGGAAAGTTGGGCGGTATTACCATGACATTGCCCGTGGTGTAGATAACCGAGCCGTGAACCCCGATAGCATCAGAAAATCGGTTGGTGTAGAAAATACCTTCGACCGTGATTTAACCGAACCCGATGACCTTTACCTCGAACTCGATGATATTATCGAACAACTTTGGCGAAGAATGCAGCGGTCGAATGCCTTTGGTAAAAGCATTACACTAAAAATAAAGTTTGCCGACTTTGAAAGCATTACTCGCAGCCGTACGACACAAATTGCAGTTTTTGAAAAAGATTTTTTGGCAAAAATCGCCTACGAAATGCTCAATAATCTACTTCCAATGCCCAAAGGTGTTCGTTTGATGGGTGTTTCGTTTTCAAACCTCGAATTTGCCGATGAAATGATTGGGCGACAACTTACATTGGGTTTTTGATTCTTTGCCCTAACTCTTCGAGTTTTAAATCTAATCCATTTAATTTGTGGGGTTAAAACTCTAATCTATCCAATGACCGAATCAACTTATCAACAACTACAAATATCACCCTCACTTGCCGAACAAATTGCTTTTGAGTATTTCAATATTCAAGGAAGTGCCAAGCCATTGGCAGGCGAAATAGACTTTAATTTCAAAATCATGAGTTCTGAGAAATCATATATTTTGAAAGTAAGTCGCCCCAATGCGGCTCTCGAATACCTGACTTTTCAAGATGATTTATTAAAACACCTCGAACAAAAATCACCCGATTTTACTTATCCAAAATCTTACAGAAATGCGGATGGCCAAGGCATTTTCGATTATATCGACGCTCACGGAAATACGAGAAAAGTACGCCTTTTAGAATGGATTGATGGGCATTTGTATTCGGCGGTAAGCCCTAAAAGTGAAAATTTGCGGTTTTCGCTTGGCCAAAAATGCGGTCAAATAACTAATGCACTTTTAGATCTTAATCATGCCTTAGCTAAACGTAGTTTCGATTGGAATTTGGCCGATGCTCTTTGGGTAGAACGATACGTTGGGCTATTTTCGGAAAAAGAACTCGAAATCATCAGCTTTTTCATCGAAAAATTCAAGGCAATTCAGCCGCAGTATCAGAACCTCAGAAAAAGTACGATTCATAATGATGCCAATGATAATAACATCATCGTTTCGCATCAATTACAAAATCCAAGCGTTGAGGCCATCATCGACTACGGCGATAGCGTTTACTCGCAGATTATCAACGATTTATCGGTCGTTTTGGCTTACGGAATCATGGATTTTGAGCAACCTTTGGAAGCTGCAAAAGCCATTGTGGCGGGTTATCATCAGCAGTTTCCGCTTTTAGACGAAGAATTGCAGGTGCTTTACACCACAACCGCCATGCGTTTGGTGATAAGTGTTACGAAATCGGCCATCAATAAAAAGAAAGAACCAGAAAACGACTACTTGCTGATTAGCGAAAAATCTGCGTGGCGACTTTTAGAACAATGGAAAGATATTTCGGAAAATTACGCCTATTATACCTTCAGAAGTGCGTGCGGAATGACACCTTGCAGCACTTACGAAGCCTTTGTCGAGTACGCTCAAAATGGTCGTTGGACGATTGAAGACTTAATTCCCGAAAGTAAAAACAAAACCATCACTCCGCTTGATTTGTCAATCGCTTCGACTTTTATTGGTAATTTTAGTAATTATATCAATTCGGCGGCACTTGACGATAAAATTAGTCGAAAAGTGAAGGAAGAAAACCTGCTTTTTGTGGGCGGTTATGGCGAAGCAAGACCGATTTATACGACCGATGCGTTTAAGATAAAAACCAACGAAGGCTACGAGCATCGCACGATTCATATTGGCGTTGATTTCTGGACGTTGGCTCACACGGCGATTCATGCCTTAGAAGATGGCGAGGTTTTTGGCTGCCATAATAACGACCACCCGAAAGACTATGGCCCAACGCTCATCCTGAAACACCAAGTAAACGGTTTGGTGTTTTACACACTTTATGGCCATCTGACGAAAGAAAGTTTAGTCGATAAATTTATAGGAAAAACTATCAAAAAAGGTGAAAAAATAGCCGAGATTGGCCTTGAAGCCGAAAACGGAGCGTGGTCGCCGCATTTACATTTTCAGATAATCTTAGATATGTTGGGGCATGAAAATGATTTTATTGGCGTTTCGAGTCCGAGCAATTGGCCGATTTTTTCGAGTATTTGCCCCGACCCAAATCTTCTTTTCAAAACACTATTGCTTAATTCAAAAAAACGCACCGAACAGCTTGACCAAATCAATTATCGAAAACAGCATTTGGGTAAAAGTCTGAGTTTATCTTACGACAAACCGCTGAAAATAGTCAGGGGCGAAATGCAGTATTTGATTGATGAATTTGGCCAAAAATACCTCGATACTGTCAATAATGTTGCTCATGCAGGCCACGAACACCCAAAAGTTGTAGAGGCTGGTCAGCAACAAATGGCAGTTTTGAATACCAACACTCGTTATCTGAATGATGAAATTTTGGGATTTGCCGAAGAATTGCTCGCTACTTTTCCCGAAGAATTATCGGTTTTGCATTTTGTAAATTCGGGTAGCGAAGCCAACGAATTGGCACTAAGAATGGCCAAAGCCATGACTGGAGAAAAAGACATAATTGCCTTAGAAATTGGCTATCACGGAAACACACAAGGCTGCATAGATATTAGTTCGTATAAATTTGATGGGAAAGGTGGTAAAGGTTGCCCCGAACACACGCACATTGTTCCGCTACCCGATGCGTTCCGTGGTATTTATCAAGGCGAAAATACTGGAGAAAAATATGCTAAACACGTAGCGGAAGAAATTCAGAAAATACAATCAAAAAATAGAAATGTAGCGGCTTTTATTGCCGAAAGCATTGTGAGTTGTGGCGGACAAATTGATTTACCCGAAGGCTATTTAAAAGATGCTTACCGCTATGTACGTGAGGCGGGTGGCGTTTGCATTGCAGATGAAGTTCAAGTCGGTTTTGGGCGAGTGGGAAAAGCCTTTTGGGGCTTTGAGTTGCAAGGTGTTGTGCCTGATATTGTCACGATGGGAAAACCAATCGGAAATGGGCATCCATTGGCGGCCGTTGTCTGCACAAGAGCGGTGGCCGATGCTTTTGCCAATGGCATGGAATATTTCAATACGTTTGGTGGAAACCCCGTTTCGTGTGCCATCGGGCGACAAGTTTTGCAGGTAATCAAAGAAGACAAACTCCAAGAAAATGCCTTAGAAGTTGGCGAATACCTAAAAAAACAGCTTAAAAACCTACAACAAAGCTATTCGATAATTGCCGATGTAAGAGGCGAAGGTTTATTTTTGGGAATAGAGCTGGTGGATGAAAACAAAATACCTTTACCAGACGAGACAAACTATTTGGCCAATCGAATGAAAGATTTTAAGATTTTGATGAGTGTCGATGGCCCGCAGCACAATGTACTAAAAATCAAGCCTCCGATGTGTTTTTCAAAAGCCAACGCCGACTACATGCTGGAGGTTTTAACACAAGTTTTGAACGAAAGTTTCATGTTGAGTTTTTAAACAAAAATGCCTCTCACAATTAAGTAAGAGGCATTTTTTGTAAAACAATGTTGTTCGCAACACCGATTCTAAATTGTTCTTTATACATTAGGCTTTTTTACCACCTTTCTTCACTTCTTCAGTTGCTACAACTGGCACGGCTGCCAATTTAGCATCTTCTTTTTTCATGTCACGTTGCATTCCATCAACAACGATTGGAGTTGCTACGAATAATGATGAGTAAGTACCCACGATTACCCCTACAAACATTGCAAATACGAAACCACGGATAGTTTCACCACCGAAAATCAATAATACTAAGAGTACTACCAAGGTCGAGAAACCAGTTACGGCCGTACGGCTCAATGTGCTGTTCAAGGCATTGTTGATAACCGTCGGAATATCTTCTCTTACACCACGTTTTTCGGTTAAATATTCACGAACACGGTCAAATACAACAACAGTATCATTCATTGAGTAACCCATGATTGTGAGTACCGCCCCTACAAAAGCTTGGTCAACATCAAGTGAAAAAGGAAGAATTCCACGGAAAATTGAGAAAATACCGAGAATAATAGCCACGTCGTGGAATAAGGCAACCAATGCACCATAACCAAAAGCCAATCGACGGAAACGAACAAAAATATAAATAAATACCAATACAATTGAGAGTAAAACAGCTTTTAAAGCACCGCCAATGGCATCATTTGCAATCGTTGGACCAACTTTCGATGAACTTGTTACTTTACCTTTATTGCCATTTACGTTAGCTAAAGCAGCATTAACACTTGTTTCAATTTGTTTTTCAACTTCTGGACTTGTGTTTTCGATTTTGTAAGGCGTTGTAATTTTTACTTGGTCGAAACCTCCGAAAGTTTTAATCTCAGTTGCTTGTCCTTCAAAAGTTGCTTTCAAAGCGGCATCTACTTCTTCAGTATTGACAGTTTTTTCAAATTTCGCTACGTACGTACGACCACCCAAGAAATCAACACCTAAACCAAATCCTTTGAAGAAAATAGAAACAATACCTAAGATGATAATCGCACTTGAAATTGTATAGTACAATTTACGTTTCGATACGAAATCAAAGTTTGAATCTTTGAATAATTTCTCTGTCCATTTTGTAAAGAAAGAAACCGTTTTTCCTTTGCTGATATAGTATTCAAACAATAATCTTGAAACAAAAATCGCCGAGAATAATGAAGTGAAAATACCAATCAAAAGAGTTGTTGCAAAACCAAGAATCAAGCCTGAGCCAAAGATAAACATCACCGCACCCGTAATTAAAGTCGTAACGTTTGAGTCAATGATTGATGACATCGCATTTGTGAAACCATCACGCACGGCCACTGGGAATGTTTTACCCAAAACTAACTCTTCTTTGATACGCTCGTAAATCAAAACGTTTGCATCGACCGACATACCAACCGATAATACTAAACCTGCAATACCTGGCAATGTAAGTGTTGCACCAAAAGATGCCATTACTCCTAAAAGTAAGAATAAGTTAACGATAAGGGCAATATTAGCAATCAAACCAGCCTTGTTGTAATAAATCATTACGAAAGCTAATACGAACAATACACCAATAATTGATGAAAGGATACCCGCACGAGCAGCTTCCGAACCTACGGTTGCACCCACGATGTCTTCTGAGATTACGTTTGTTGGAGCAGGAAGTTTACCCGCTTTCAATACGTTTGCTAAATCGAGAGCCTCTTCGACAGTAAAGTTACCGCTGATGCTTGAGCGTCCACCACCGATTTCACCGTTTACGTTTGGAGCTGAATAAACGAAGTTATCAAGAATGATAGCAATCGGACGACCAATATTTGCACCAGTCAACGCTTTCCATTTTCTTGCACCTTCTGCATTCATTTGCATTTCAACTGCTGGCTTGCCTCTTTCGTCAAAATCTTGTGTTGCGTTTGTTACAACATCACCTTCCAACGGAGCTTTACCTAAGTCTTTCACAAAATACATATCAACGATTTCCTCGCTTGCGTTCGTACCATTAGCACGTGGTTTTACATCGTATAATGCACTTGCATTTGCTGGGAAAAGTGCCTGTACATCTGGGCGACGCATGATTGTGTTCACTCGTGATGTATCTTTTACACGTACAGCCACACCGTAGCCAGTTCCGATAAATAAATTACTGAATGCGTTTGTTTGACGTTGAGCCAAAGCCGCCGAATCTTTCTTAGACGTATCTGTTTTGCTTCCACCAGCCAATTTCGCTGCCAAGCTATTTTTTGAAGTATCGTTCGTTGCAGTTGCTGAATTATCGCCTTTTCCTGCGGCAGGCGTTCCTGCTATTTTGCCTAAATCAGTTTTAGCAGAAGCCTTTGCATCAGCATCCATTTGTAATAAAATAGCCGCCAGACCATCAAATGCTGGAGCGATTTCTTGCATTGTATAAACTTCGCAGAACTCCAATTTTGCAGCACCCGAAAGTAATTTACGCACACGTTGTGGATTGTCAACACCCGGTAATTCAACTTGGATACGGTTAGTACCTGACAAACGTTGTAAGTTAGGGTTAGCCACACCAAATTTATCAACACGTGTTTGGATAATACGGAATGCACGGTCGAAAGCACCATCAACTTCTTTCTTGATATAGCTAACAACTTGACTATCAGAAGATTCTAAACTCAATACACCACGGTTAGAACTATTCGAGAAAATGCTCGCTAATTTTGTATCTGGAGCAACTTTCTTAAACTCATCCGCAAACAAATCGACGAAGTTTGTGCTGCTTGTTGCTGCTCTTTCTTGTGCTTTCGAGATAGCTGTCGCTACTTTAGGGTCACGTGAGCCAGCCAATGCACGAACGATTTCGGTTGGAGAAACCTCCAAAATAACACTCATACCACCTTGAAGGTCAAGACCTAAGCCTAATTCTTGCTTCATTAAGTCTTCAGTAGTAGTCATTCCTAAGAAAACTGGTTGTTTCCAAAGTGAATCTAAGTAGCGTTGTTTTTTTGTGTAATCTACTTTACCTGATTTATCTGTTGCATACGCTTCTGCGTCTTTTCTAATATCGTTGGCTTTCCAAGTACGAGCCAAGAAATAAATACTAATTGCTAAAAAAGCCACCAATAGAGCGACTATACCACCTTTGTTTCTCATTTTAGGGAAATGTTTGTAATAAATAAAATTTGATAGAAAATAATACATGGAATCACGAAGGACTCATGATTCAAGCAATAAAAGGAAAGAAAAAAATATATTTCTTTCAGAGCGAAAGATTTATGGGGCGTTGGGAGCAATAAAATGCTCGTAGAGATTCTCGAAATAAGAAAGTATGAAAATTGGCTTCGTGAAAACTTTAGCCGTTTTTTCGATATTTAGATAAATAACTTGCGGAGTAGGTAAAATGAGGGCGTCGTGGTTGAAGTCGAACGCATGGCTGGGTACAACCACCTCCAACGACAACTCGCTAACAACTGTTTGGTTTTCAGATTGCTGCTTTTTGTCAGACTTCTCTTGCTTTGGTTTATTGGGCTTATCATGTTTTTGTTGGGGTAGCTGCTTGCCGAAAACGCTCGTCAGCATCACCATCATGAACATCAAAAGTCCAAAAGCACGTGATATGTATGAGTACTTCTTCATTTTAGGAACGCAAAGCTACAAGAATTTCTCGAAATAAGTCAAATCTTATGCCAAAAATTCAAAAAAGTGAGTTTAGGTTATGATTACGAAGCTACTCTTCAAAATTAATAGCTAAGATTTGAAGATTAAGACATTAATAATTTAAAGAGTTTCTAAAATTCACATACTTTGTCGGCTTGCATACCTTTGTGTAAGTAGAAAAAGCCTAAATTGCAGTCGAAATATAATTTTAATGAAAATAATCGTCATCATTCCAGCTTTCAACGAAGCAAAATCTATTGATAAAGTCATTGCCGAAATTCCAAAAGATATTGTTGGAGAGGTTATCGTTGTAAATAATAATTCGAGCGATGAAACCTCAAAAGTTGCTCGTCAGGCAGGAGCAACGGTTTTAGATGAGCCCCGACAAGGCTATGGATTTGCGTGCTTAAAAGGGATTGATTACGCAAAAAAACAAAAACCTGAAATTGTAGTTTTCTTAGATGCCGACTATTCGGATTATCCTGAAGAAATGCGAGAATTGATAAAACCAATTACTGAGCAAAATTATGATATGGTGATTGGTTCAAGAGCCTTGGGTGAGCGTCAAGCTGGCTCAATGACCATTCCACAAATTTTTGGTAATTGGCTGGCTACAAATCTTATGCGTTTGTTTTATGGTGTGCATTATACCGATTTAGGACCTTTCCGAGCAATAAAGTTTGAATCGCTTTTGGCTTTAAATATGCAAGACACAACCTATGGTTGGACAGTAGAAATGCAGCTAAAAGCCGCCAAAATGAAAATGAATACTACCGAAATGGCTGTCAATTACCGCCGTAGAGTAGGAAAGTCAAAGATTTCGGGAACTGTGAAAGGTACTATTCTGGCTGGTTATAAGATTATTACTACTATTTTTAAATATTTGTAAAAGTCAATGGAGTTATTCATTCTTGTCATTTACGCCATTCCGTTGGTTTTTATTTTTTCTTATAGCTTGGTGCAGTTGAGTCTGATTATTAATTATTTAGGCAAAAAACAATTATCAACTATTAATTATCAATTATCAATTGATACCTCCCCTTTCGTAACGATTCAACTTCCTATTTATAACGAACTTTACGTTGTTGAGCGATTGATTGATGCGGTTGCAGCTTTTGATTATCCAAAAGACCGTTTTGAAATTCAAGTTTTAGATGACTCAACCGACGAAACGGTAGCAATTATTGCTCGAAAAGTAAAAGAAATACAAGCATATGGGATTGATATTCAGCAGATTAGACGAGAAGATAGAAAAGGATTTAAGGCTGGTGCATTGGCTTATGGAATGAAAATTTGTAAAGGCGAATTTATCGCTATTTTTGATGCTGATTTTGTTCCGCCAGTCGATTTTCTTCAACAAACAATTCCCCATTTTGCAGCACAGAAAGTTGGAGTAGTACAAACTCGCTGGCAACACCTCAACGAAAACTATTCTTTGCTGACTAAGCTTCAAGCCTTTGGTTTAGATGCTCATTTCACGATTGAACAAGGCGGACGAAATGCTAAAAATCATTTTATCAATTTCAATGGCACAGCAGGAATTTGGCGAAAATCTACAATCGAAGACGCAGGAGGCTGGTCGGCTGATACTTTGACCGAAGACTTAGACCTAAGTTATCGGGCTCAAATGCGAGACTGGAAATTTATATATTTAGAAAACGTTGGATGCCCCGCCGAACTGCCCGTAACGATGAGTGCGGTCAAATCTCAACAATATCGTTGGACGAAAGGTGCGGCTGAATGTGTGTCGAAAAATATAAGTAAGCTATTGAAAGACAGTCATTTAAGTGTTTCTACGAAATTACACGGTTTTTATCATTTGATGAATAGTGCGGTTTTTGTTGCAGTATTTTTCCTGTCGATTCTGAGCTTACCTGTAATGCTTATTACTTCAAACTCTGATAGATTCGATGTGTTTTTTCGATATACTGCTTTATTTCAAGTAAGTTGGGTGATTTTAGGGGGCTTCTACTGGATTTCTTTCCGAAAAACTGGACTTGGTTTTTTTGAATTTGTGAAGAGATTTGTGCTGTTTTTGTTATTTATGATGGGGCTTTCTTTTCATAATACTATTGCCGTAGTTGAAGGTTGGATGGGTCGCAAAACACCATTTGTGCGTACACCCAAGTTTAATGTAAACAAACAATCGGATTCGTGGCGAGGAAATAAATACTTGACAAAAAACCTTGGTAAAAGCACTTGGATTGAGCTTTTGTTGATGCTTTATTTTATTGTAGTTCTGGTTATTGAGATTTATCAAAGCAACTACGGTTTAGTGCCTTTTCATCTGATGCTAATTGTTGGTTATGGAAGTGTGTTATTTTACACATTTAAGCAGATGAAAATTTAGTTTTATTACAAATCGGAAATAAAAAAGGTCGGAATTTACAATTCCGACCTTTTCAAGGTTATAAAAAGGAGTAAATTACTCTTCCCAAGCCCAGTCAATGCGATGTTTCATATCTTTGATTGACATGCCGTTGGCTTTAAAATAGCTTCTGATTTCGTCAACTTTATCGTATTGTTGAGCGGCTTTGTATTCTCGGTAAAGATTTAACATACCATTCAGAACTGCGTCTGAGTTTTCAGATTTTTCTTCTTTCAAACCTAAAATTCCTTCAATAAAAAGCACAAACTTTTCTTTTAGCTCATTGAAAGTTTCTTCACCAATAGCGGCAGGTTGCAACTGGTTCATGTAAATCATGTTTACATATTTCAGCAAGTTAAATAATTGAGCAATCGCAACTGCAGTATTCAAATCATCGTTCATGGCATCATAAAAAGCCACGATTGATTTTTCGATATCTTGTTTTTTCTTTTCGTCAATGGCAACTTCAACTGGCTCGAAAGTAAGCGTTTTTGCTATTCTGAGTCCATTTGTCAATCTTCTGAAGCCTTTTTGTGCTGCTTTTAGGGCATCGTTCGAGAAATCAAGCGTACTTCTGTATTGCGATTGTAGCATAAAGAAACGCACCGTCATTGGGCTGTATGGTTGTTCGAGCAAAGCATGGCTTCCCGCAAAAAGCTCGGCTGGAAGAAACGAGTTTCCCAAAGATTTCGACATCTTTTGTCCGTTTACTGTAAGCATATTCGAGTGCATCCAGTATCTTACTGGCTCTTTGCCCGTGATTCCTACACCCTGTGCAATTTCACATTCGTGGTGCGGGAATTTTAAATCCATGCCACCACCATGAATATCGAAAGTAGCTCCTAAATACTTGCTACTCATGCAAGTACATTCTAAGTGCCAACCTGGAAAACCCATTCCCCAAGGACTTTGCCATTGCATGATGTGTTCAGGACTTGCTTTTTTCCAGATGGCAAAATCAAGCGGATTGCGTTTTTCGGCTTGTCCGTCCAACTCACGTGTTTCATTCAAGAGGTCTTCCAAGATTCTACCCGAAAGTTTGCCGTATTCGTGTCCGCCTTCGTTGTATTTATTAATATCAAAATAAACAGAACCGTTCGATTCGTAAGCTAAACCTTTTTCTATCAAGGTTTTAACGGCCTCAATTTGTTCGATTAAGTGACCAGTAGCAGTCGGCTCGATGCTTGGAGGTAGGAAGTTGAATTGCTCCAAAACTGTGTGAAAATCGTTGGTATAACGTTGCACAATTTCCATTGGTTCGAGCTTTTCGAGCTTCGCCATTTTGCCGATTTTATCTTCACCTTCGTCGCCGTCACCTACTAAGTGACCAACATCGGTGATATTGCGAACATAACGCACTTTGTAGCCAATGTGTGTGAGATAACGGTAAAGTACATCAAAGGTCATAAACGTGCGGACATTACCTAAGTGAACATTATTGTAAACCGTTGGCCCACAAACGTACATACCTACGTGGTTGGGCGTGATAGACTGAAATTCTTCTTTTTGACGAGAAAGCGTATTATAAATTTTTAGATTTTGCATAGAAAAATCAATGATGAATTATTGAGTGAAAGAATGATTGAATGTTATCACCATCCTTTATGAAAGTCTTTGTGTTAGAAATAAGGAGAAATGAACTATCTGATTATAAATAGTTAGCAGAAACAGCAGCAACAACATCGAAAAGCAGAGGTATGAGACATTTCTTGGGCTTTTTTTACAAAATTACAGAACATAAACCAAAACATAGCAGGATTTATAAGATTTTTAGATTAGTGAGATTTATCACTTGATTTTTTGCGATTAAAGACCTTACTTTAAGGTTATTAACTCAATACTAAAACCTTGCCATGTCTTCAAACCTCGAACCATCAAACGAACAAAAACTTCAAAAAAGCTTAACTCCTACCCTTCTCTGGGGCTTAGGCGTTGGCTATGTTATTTCTGGAATGTATTTTGGTTGGAATCTTGGCCTCGAAAAGGGCGGTACTTTTGGAATGGCTATTGCAACTTTCTTTGTAATTATTCTGTATATTACTTTTTCATTGAGTTATGCCGAATTGGCCTGTGCGATTCCGCAAGCGGGTGGAGCTTTCGATTATGCAAACCGTGCTTTGGGAAAAAAATGGGGATTTTTGGCTGGAATGGCTCAAAATATTGAGTTTTTGTTTGCTCCACCAGCCATTGCGGTTGGAATTGGGGCTTATTTCAATGCCGTTTTTCCGCAGCTTTCTATTTTAGGTGTGGCCATTGGAGCATATTTGGTTTTTACTTTACTGAATATTCTCGGCACAAAACTCGCCTCGGCATTTGAGTTGGTCATCACGGTTTTGGCGGTTTTGGGTTTGATTATTTTTTGGTATTTTACTTTTCCTAAATTTGAAGTAAAAAACCTATTAACCAATAATTTGCCGAATGGTTGGAGTGGAGCTTTTGCGGCTTTGCCGTTTGCGATTTGGTTTTTTCTGGGAATTGA
Organism: Emticicia sp. MM; assembly: GCF_001649495.1. Taxonomy (NCBI): domain Bacteria; kingdom Pseudomonadati; phylum Bacteroidota; class Cytophagia; order Cytophagales; family Leadbetterellaceae; genus Emticicia; species Emticicia sp. MM. The sequence continues at coordinate 31,055 of NZ_LXHX01000097.1, forward strand.
AGGTTTGGCAAATGTGGCCGAAGAATCGAATAATCCACAAAAAGACATTACGTGGGGATTTGGCTCGGCAATGGCAACTTTGGTGGTTTTGTGCGTGCTAACTTTTATTACGGCAGTTGGAATAAACGGCTGGGAATCAATTGTTTATAAAGCTGACGGAAGCGTAACTGACTCGCCTTTACCGATGGCTATGAGCAAAATCATGAGCGATACGAGCGGGGTTTATCAACTCATTGTGGGTATTGGTACTTGCGGACTCATTGCGTCGTTTCACGGCTTAGTTTTGGCGGCTGGACGAGCAACTTTTGAATTTGGTAGAGTAGGAAATGCTCCAAAATTTATGGGTAATGTTCATTCAAAATTTAAAACGCCAGCCAACGCTTTGCTCTTGAATATGGTTTTTGGAATTGTGGCACTTTTGAGCAATTCAACGGCCGATATTATCATTCTTTCAGCTTTTGGTGCTTTGACGATGTATATTTTTTCGATGGTTTCGTTATTGGTTTTACGCAGAAAAGAGCCAAATCTTAAACGCCCTTTCCTTGTGCCGCTTTATCCAATTTCGCCAATAATTGCTTTAATTATCGCTTCGGTGGCTTTGGTAGCTATGATTATTTATAATTTCAATCTTTCGCTGGTTTTCTTCGGAATTTTGATTGGCAGTTTTATCATTGCAAAAATGCTTAAAACTGATTGGGAATAACCAGTTTTAAGCAAGAATAAAAAGCTATTTTCGTAGTTGATAAAACTTCATTGGAGCATTATTGATGCCGCAGAGCAGTTTGTCGCCCGCAAAAGCTATGTTTTTAACATCGCCACGAAGATTTAAACCCGATTTTGATTGCGATACGAACTCGAAAATCCCTTTTCCTTTATTGACGAAAACCTGTCCGTGATTGGCATCTAAATTACCGATTCTTACTCGCATTTTTGAATTATTACCTGCTAAAAACAAATCGGGTAATTTATCGTTGTTGATGTCTTTTAGGCTGATAGCATTCACCATCGAAAACTGAGCTTGAACAGGAAGTTTCATAAAACTCAATTCTCCGCCTTGATTCAGCAAAACACCTGAAGCCAGTTCATGGATTTTGTTAGTGAAAGAATCTTTTTCATCTAAAAAAGTCAGAATATCGCTCGTTTGGGCTTCTGAAAAGGATTGATAGTTGGTATATTTTTTTCGGACATTAGGCAATTGAGCCGCCAATTCATCTAAACTGTAAGCTGGGTGGCTTTTACCTTGAATGTAATAAGACATTATCGGGTCAATGAGGCCGTTGCCATCAAAATCCTTTACGGTTAGCGTGAAAGGCTCGCTTACTGAAGCTTTATACTGTGAATTTAGCCCCAGATTTCCCAAAACAAGGTCTTGGTCACCATCTTGGTCGAGGTCAGCAGCTTCGATGCTTTGCCAAAAACCATTGAGATTTGGCAATTCTTTTTTCTGAAAATCCCCTTTTTGATTCATCAAAAGCGTTATGGGCATCCACTCGCCAACTAAGGCAATATCCTTTAGTCCATCTTTATTTATATCAATTGCTACGGCATCGGTTACAATACCCAATTTGGTGAAAATTTCGTTTGGAACTTCTTTAAAAACACCTTTTTCGTTCAGTAAAAACGAACAAGGATTATACGCAGGATAATTATGCGGAACTACGTAACCCGTCAGAAACAAGTCTAAATCTCCATCATTATCGGCATCAAACGGCACGACTTTACTTTTTGAATTACGAATAGGTGGAAGTCTGTCTTCTGACTTTGTAAAATTTCCTTTGCCATCATTCAGATAGAGGCGGTCTTGGAGCAGAAAATCATCCACTAAATATTCATATCCCCCACTGACCACGTAGAGGTCTTTGTCGCCATCTTGGTCGGCATCAAAAAAAGCGGCATCGGCATCTGTACAAAGTTCGTTTTGTTTGAAATCGGCTTGTTCTTTTTCGCTGAAAGTCCCCGCTTTATCTTGCAGAAGTATTTTTCCTTTGAAACCTTTTCCACCACCTAAAAATACATCTTCCAATTTATCACCATTGACATCGCCAACCGCCAAAGCAGGGCCTTGATACGAGTACATTTGTGGTAAAAGTACTTGTCGACTGAAATCATTTAGCGGCATTTGTCCGTGACTAAAAGCTACGTTTTGAAATTCATCAAAGTACTTATTTGGCTCAATGCTTGGTTGAAACTCTACGCCTTTTTGATAATTTATTGTGCAGATTTTATTAACCGCAAGGTTAGTAATAAGTTGCGTAGAATTATCATTCCAAACGATTCGGACGCTATCAATTTTCTGGTTTTTGCCTAAACCGAAGTGGAGCGGAGCAACTACACTACTCTGAAAACCACGAAGATTCGAGGCTTCGATGTATTGTTTCAATCCTCCCGAATAAGCGTATATTTTTGTACCTTCTATGCTCTGGTTATTCTTTTTTAAGCTAATCGAAACAAAATTTTGTGGGTCGTTTTCTTGTTGTAGGTTTTTATAAATACTCGCCTCTTCGTTCATGTTATTGACAATCAGTTCGAGGTCGCCATCATTATCTAAATCAGCATAAATTGCTCCGTGAGAATTGACAGGGTGTTCGATTCCCCAATCTTTGGTCAGATTTGAGAATGTTAAATCGCCATTATTCTTGAAAATATAGTTTGAGTTGAGCGAAGAAGGCATCTCTTTGATAATTTCTAAGAGGCTTTTTTCACCGCTATTTTTTTGGTCAGCATAATACTTCATGAAATCCATGTTGGTATAATCACGCAGATAACCGTTGGTCACGAATAAATCTTTGTAGCCATCATTATCATAATCGGCAAAGAGAGCCGACCAGCTCCAATCTGTATTGGAAACACCCGATACCTGCCCAATTTCGCTAAAAGTGCCATCACCATTGTTCATTTGAAGCATATTTCGCATGATTTCGGGGTGAAAACCATTTTTTAGCATTGACAAATACGCCTCATAATTATCGGGGCCAAAGAGGAGTTTTTGACGTTTATTATCTTCGGGAAGCATATCAAGTGTGAAAATGTCGGGCAGTAAATCATTATTGAAGTCGGCCACGTCATTTCCCATCGAATAATAACTCGTGTGGTCGGTCATTTGGGAGATGTTATCGCTAAATGTTCCGTTCTTGTTATTAATATATAAATAATCAGATTCTATGTAGTCGTTGGAAACATAAATATCTGGCCAATTGTCATTGTTGAGGTCAGCAATGTGAAGTCCCAAACCAAAACCAATCGGATTTCCTTTAATTCCTGCTTCAACCGAAGCATCAATAAATTTCCCGCCTTCATTTTTGAGTAATTTATCGCCCGCCAGTGAGTCTCGCATGGCATGAACCGCCTGCACATCGAAGCGGTTAAAATCTTTTACATTATGATTCATGACGTAGGCATCTAAATCGCCATCTTTGTCGTAATCAAAAAATGCTGTTTGTGTGGTATAGCCGTTGCAATCAAGGCCAAATTCGGCCGCTTTTTCTGTAAATGTTAAGTTTTTATTATTGATATAAAGCTTATTTTTTCGGAGAGCGGCATTATCAATATTTCCCGAAACCGATATATAAATATCATTCCAGCCATCGTTGTTGATATCAACCACCGAAACACCCGTTTTCCATTCTCCATTATAGCTAATTCCTGCCGCTTCGGTTATATCTTCAAACTTTAAAGACTCCCCGCCTTTGTTGATATACAGTTTATCGCTCGCAAGATTTGCCGTAAAATACAAATCAAGCAAACCATCATTATTAAAGTCAGCCGCTGCAACGCCCCCTCCATTATAGAAATATTCGTATTCAAGTACATTGAGAGTTTCACTTTCTTCTATTTTATTAATGAAAGTTACACCCGTTTTGGACGAGCTAAGTTTATCGAATTTCTTATTTTTTGAAGAGCAAGAAGCAAAAAGAAGTGTACTAAAAACAATAAGAGATTGTATGAAAATTGATGAATGACGATTCATGGTTTTGCTCGAAAAACAATGGGTTAGGAACTAAACAAAAGAAACGGAGCAAATATAGCTCCGTTTCTACTAACTTCTATATGAAACAAATCTACTTATTTATCCCACCAAACTCTTGCAGTGAACGTATCTCCACCATTGATAGCTGCTACCGCAGTTTTATAATTCTCTGGATTGTAAGATGGTTCCGATGATTTATAAGGAATTCTTCTCGGAATTGTTCCGTTCGAGAATCCGTTTGGATATACAACTGGAGTCAAGGCAGGATAGCCCGAACGACGCCAGTTAGTCCAGTTTTCAATAAAATTGAATGTAATACCAGTTGCTACCCAAATCTGCTCGTTGATTTGCTTGATAGAAGCATCAGTTGAACTAACGTTTAATGGGTTTTTAACTAAGTAAGCATCCATTGCCGCTACTGCTTTTGCAATAGCTGCATCTGAGCCTGCAGTTGAGTTAAACTGTGCTAATGAAGCAGCAGCAGCTTTCACCCCATTTTTGTAGTGGTCTGCCGCAGATGTTGCACCTACATTCCAACCTTTCACTTTTGCTTCAGCCAAAAGTAATTCTGTTTCAGCGTAAGTCATCACGAAGTTTACACCACTTCTATCAATAAAAACAGAAGTGCGTGGACGTGAGTACTTTCCAACACGAGCTACATCAGCACCTGTACCAGAAGCACCAGGATATTGTGGATGTTTGGCAATATCTGTATTGCCACCACTCAAATCATAACCATTTGGAAGACCAATTTGGATAGACTCAGTGTTATCGCCTGCCAATGCTTGGTTGGTGTTGTTTGCATACCCTGCTTGTGCTACTTCAGCAATTGCACCCAGACGAGGGTCAGCAGTTGCTTTTAAATAATCAATGAAAGTTTTGCTCCAACGAACCTCACGGTAATCGTCAGGTACTCTCAAAGCTCCACTTGTGTTGTTTCCGTTGGTAGCATTATCAGTCAAAACTTTAGCGTTGTCGTCGATACTTGCAAAAACACCACCTGCAAAAGCCTTTTCAGCCCAAGTTTTAGCGGCAGCGGCATCAACTTTCGATAAACGCATCGCCAAACGCAACATCAATGAATAACCAAATTTTTTCCATTTTACAATATCACCACCGTACATTAAATCAGCACTTGGTTTTACCTTAGATGTGCTAAGAGCAGTAATTGCGGCATCTAATTCGGTCAACATTCCAGGATAAATGCTTGATTGTGTATCGTATTTTGGTAAAGTGATTCCTTCTTTTGCTTTCAAAGCCTCAGAATATGGAACATCACCATAGCAATCAGTAATACGAGCCATGCAAAGCACTTTCATGATTGTGCCAACATTATAAAGATTCGACATTTCTGGCTTATCTTTTACCAAATTCATCATCTCGTAAGATAATGAAGCGGCACGATAGGTCTCTTCGTGTACACGCCCTTGGTACGCTACAAAGCTACCTGATGGAACATACTTATCTCCGTTTCCGTAATATGAGAATGTAGAGGCCAAAACTTGTGTCCACATACTTTGAAATAGTAGCTGTGAATAGCCAGTATTTCCGTATTCAAATTGCGACTGAGACAAAAGGTAGTTAGGGTTGAAAACTGCCGCACTTGTGCGGTTCGGGTCAGTATTTATTTCTTCAAAGTTATCAGTACATGAAGAGAAAAATACGGTCAGAATTAATATATATCCTATTTTTTTCATTTTAAGCCTAATTTTAGAATTTAACATTTAGGTTCAAGCCATACGTGCGAGTCGATGGTAAACTGTTTCCTTCGATACCTGCATAATTAAGAACTGGTGAGAAACCAGCCTCTGGGTCGATGTTGTCCGTGCGTCTTAACAACGTGAGGAGATTTCTTGCCACCAACGAAAGCTCAACCGATTTGATAGGTGTTTTGCCTAAAAATTTAGGATTCAAAGAGTATCCGAGCGTAACTTGACGAAGCTTGATGAAACTTCCATCCATTACGTTCAATGCTGAAATTCTACGTGCCAAGTTTTGGTAGTAAGTTTGAGCTGGTACATTTACTGTGTTTGTTGCACCGTCTTTTGTTACCCCAGCAGCTACTACACCAGTTTCACGACCCTCAAGAGTCATTTGGTTCAAACCACGGAAGATTGTATAATAGTTTGTAGCCGAAAGCACTTTATTACCAAAACGATAGTCTAACAAGAATGATAGGTTAAAGTTTTTGTAGCTAACTTCGTTATTGAAACCACCATAGAACTTAGGTAAAACCGAACCCATTGGCTTACGAGCTGATGCTTCGGGAATACCAGTTGCGTCAACTACAATTCTTCCTTGTGCATCATACACGTAGTCATTAGCCATGATTTGTGGACCAGGTAAGCCTTTAATCAAAGCAGTGTTAGCGTTTAATGGGCGGTAAGTTCCTAAACCTAATTGTTGGTCAGCCGAGCCAGAACCATTGATTTCAACGATTTTGTTTTTAATCCAAGTAAAGTTGAATGAGGTTGTCCATTTCAAACCGCCCGTTTCAATAGGCACACCCATTACTAAAGCTTCTAAACCTGAGTTTTGAGTTGAACCAGTACCGATTTGTTGGTTACTGAAACCTGTTGCTTCTGATAATGAACCATTGATGATTTCGTTTTTAGTTTTACGGTTGAAGTAAGCTAAATCGAGACCTAAACGGTTTTTGTAGAATTTCAATTCTGTACCAACTTCAAATTCTGAAAGCGTATATGGTTTCAAGAATAAGTTTGGTAGTGTACTGCTAAACGACCCCGTTGTGATGCCTTGAATGGCACCTCCTACACTGTAATACTGAGATGTACTGTACGGGCTTGCTGGTTCACCGCTTACTACTGCATACGAAGCTCTGAATTTACCGTAGCTTAATTTTGAAGAATTAACGAGTTCTGTAAAATCATAGCTCAACGAAACCGATGGTGTAAAGATTCCGTAGTTGTCTTTTGGTAAAGTTGAGAACGCATCATAACGGCCAGTTGTCGATAAAATTAATTGATTTTTGAAATTAAAATCGAGCGAGTAGAATGCCGAATTTGCTTGTCTTTCATTATAGCCATAGTCACGGTTGAATGATAAAACGTTGTATGGGCTATAGAAGAATGGAATCACGAACGGCCCACCACCTACACGAAGCATATCGTATTTGTTTTTACGAATAGCCGCACCCGCAATTGCATCAATTGAGAAATCATCTACAACTTTGAAACTACCACCCAAGATCGCCTCTGCATTTAATTCAGAAGTTGTCGATTTCGATAAATCATCTAATCCACCTTTTTGTCCATTTGAATAAGCTGTACCAGTTGGTGTTACTTTAAATGTTCCATCATTCAATAAGTCATAACCTAAACGTACTTGTCCGTAGATATTTTTTGTAATATCATATTTAGCTGTGATAGCCGAAAGAATACGCTTACGTTTTACGTCATTTCTATAACGATTTACTACAAACCAAGGGTTAGTTACGTAAATATCATCGTTATACTGAATTTCATTACCATTTTCGGTGCTTGCATCATAGCCAGGCATCAAGATAGACTGGTCAACGTTGGTTGCCAAGAAGTTTACGTTATTGGCATTCATTGGACCATCGCTCAATTGTGGTTTGTTGGTGTTTTTCTCATCAACATAATTCACCATCAAATCTACTTTGAGCTTCTGACCAAATTTCTGCGAACCGTTAAAGTTGAATGTCTTACGGTCAAGGCCACTATTACGAAGAATAGAGTTGTTATCAAGGTTTGCAAGTGATAAACGGAAGTTTCCTGTTTCATTACCGCTGGCAATAGCCAAAGAATTGGTAATCGAAGAACCCGTACGATAGAAATTGCTAATATTGTTTTTTACAGCAGAATATGGGTAGTTTTTACCATCAAATTGGATAGTTGAAGAACCATCTAATTTTGAACCCCAGCTCAACATTCCGCTATTCAATGCACTAACTGTGTTGGTTGGTTTTTGTCCATTTAAACCTTGACCATATACATACTGATAGTCTGTAAAGTTAATTGCTTGTTCGGCAGCAGTATTAAGGTTATAATCAACCGACATTTTGCCTTTTTTACCAGATTTAGTTGTAATCAAAATTACACCGTTAGCAGCTCTCGCACCATAAAGTGCTGATGCCGAAGCACCTTTCAAAACCGACATACTTTCGATATCATCAGGGTTTAGGTTTGAGATACCATCACCGTTATCTGCACCACCCCACTCACCTGCACTACCTCTTTGTGTATTGTCAATCGGCACACCATTTAATACAATCAGAGGAGAACTCGCCGTGAAACTTGCCATACCTCTCAATAAAATTCTTGCCGAAGATCCCGAACCACCATTCGTACCAGAAATATTCAAACCAGCAACACGACCAGCCATTGAATAAGCTACGTTTGTTTCACGTGCTTTAGTCATTTGGTCGCCACTTACAGTTGTTACGGCGTAACCAACTTTACGAGCTTCTTTCGAGATACCCAAAGCCGTTACAACAACTTCATTCAAAGCACCTGCTTCAGGAGTTAAACTTACATTGATAACACTTGAATTTCCAACAGTTACGTTGCTTGGAGCAAATCCGATATAACTAAAAGTTAGTACACTTCCTTGAGCTGCCTCAATTGTGTATTCACCTTTGTCATCAGAAATTGTTCCTTTTGTAGAACCCTTTACGGATACGTTGACACCATAAAGTGCAGAACCTCCATCATCGGTTACTTTTCCTTTAATTTTCATGTTTTGGGCAAAACCCGCAAACGCTGAAAGAGAAAAGATGAAGGCATAAAAAAACTGTCGTAATGTTTTCTTCATACTTTTACTTAGGTTAATAAATTAAAATAAAATTTTGTTTTAAAACTCTTCGATAAATGTATTAACACCTCAATAATTTTTTATTAATTTTTGATTAACGGGTAAATGTTTAGTTAATGTTAAATTGTGTGTTTTTTTGAAAAAACGGCATTAAATAGAACAAAAACAAGGAAAAATTAAACAAAAACGTGTTTTTAAATTTTTTTAATAAATGTGTTTCTGTGATTATTTTTTTTATAATTACACATTAAATAGTCTTTTATATAAAGGTTGAATAAAATTACTAACATAAATTTTAACTGATTATCAACGCTATGATACTAAAAATTCTTTTTAAATGATTACACTATTTTGTAGTTTCTCATAGCCATTTATCCTTATAAAATCCACAAAATTTACACTATAAAATCTATGTAAATTGTCACTAAGAAATACGCTTTTTAACTGCTTTATCAATATTCTTAAATATTTCCATTTTACTACTTCACATTGAATTTCTATAAGTCTTAGATGTAAGCTTAATTATAATCCAATCAATTTTAAAAAGATAATATTTTTCATTTTATAGATTTTGCCAACCCTCGTATTAAAACCCCAAATTTATCCAATACTTTTTTGCCTCATTTCTAACATATTCTGCCCTATCTTTTGAGTATCAGCTATTTTGTCTAATTTTGCACCGAGTTTTCAATTAACAAGAAACATTTTATGGCACAATACGACGTTGTTATACTTGGAAGTGGGCCGGGCGGCTATGTAGCTGCTATTCGTGCATCACAATTAGGCTTGAAAACAGCCATCATCGAAAAAGAAAATTTAGGTGGTATTTGCCTCAACTGGGGTTGTATTCCAACAAAAGCGTTGTTAAAATCGGCTCAAGTATTTGAGTACATCAAGCACGCAAAAGATTATGGTATCCAAGTGAGTGAGGCTCATGCAGATTTTGGTGCAGTTATCAAGCGTTCACGCAGCGTTGCCGAAGGCATGAGCAAAGGTGTAACTTTCTTGATGAAGAAAAATAAAATTGACGTAATCAATGGTTACGGAAAAGTAAAAACGGGCAAAAAAGTAGAGGTTACTGATGCAGAAGGTAAAAAAATTGACGTAGAAGGAAAGCACATCATCATTGCAACGGGTGCAAGAGCAAGACAATTACCAAACGTGCCGCTTGATGGTGAGAAAGTAATTGAATACCGCAAAGCAATGAGCCTCGAAAAACAACCAGCTTCGATGTTGGTGATGGGTTCGGGAGCAATCGGTGTTGAGTTTGCATATGTATATGCAAGTATGGGTACGAAAGTAACTATCGTAGAGTTTATGCCAAACATCGTTCCTGTAGAAGACGAAGACATATCGAAAGAATTGGCAAAAATCTATAAGAAATTGGGTATTGAAATCTACACAAGCTCAAGCGTAGAAAAAGTAGATACTTCGGGAAGTGGGTGTGTATCAACTGTTAAGACTCCAACAGGCGAAATCAAAATCGAAACTGATGTTGTATTATCAGCAGCGGGTATCGTAGCAAATATCGAAAACATTGGTTTGGAAGATGTAGGTATTGCTACTGATAGAGGCAAGATTTTGGTAAATGGTTTTGCCGAGACAAATATCCCAGGATATTATGCTATCGGTGATGTAACTCCAGGACAAGCATTGGCTCACGTAGCATCGGCCGAAGGTATTATTTGTGTCGAGAAAATTGCGGGACACCACCCACAGCCACTTGACTACAAAAATATCCCAGGTTGTACATACTGCTCGCCAGAAATTGCTTCGGTTGGTTACACTGAAAAAGCTGCTAAAGAAGCAGGTTACGAAGTAAAAGTTGGTAAATTTCCATTCTCAGCATCGGGTAAAGCAAAAGCTGGTGGCGTATCAGAAGGTTTCGTAAAAGTGATTTTCGATGCTAAATACGGCGAATGGTTAGGTTGTCACATGATTGGTAATAACGTAACTGAAATGATTGCCGAGGCCGTTGTAGCTCGTAAACTCGAAACAACAGGTATGGAAATCATCAAGTCGGTTCACCCACACCCAACCATGTCAGAAGCCATCATGGAAGCGGCTGCCGCTGCTTATGGTGAGGTTATTCACTTGTAAGATGTTTAATGGTGAATGATAAATATTTAATTATCAAAGCCTGGCAATAATTAAAAAACGGTCGTAAGATTAATTCTTACGACCGTTTTTGTATGAATAATTTAACATTCACCATCAAACATTAATCATTATTTCAAAACTTCCATCTAACAAACGCTTCCATCGCTTCGTATTCTGCCAAGCCAAGTTTGTTATATAGTTGAGCCGTTCCACGGTTACGCTCTTCGGCACGTTGCCAAAACTCACGAGCATCTGTTCCTTGGAACACCACACCGTCTTTTTGAGACTGATGCTTAAAGATACCCATACGTTTTTGTAAAACTTGGTCAGGCGACATCGGTACTGCCATTTCGATTTCGTGAATATCCCACTCTGCCCAAGCACCACGATACAACCAAACCCAACAATCTTTCATAAAGTTTTTGTGTTTGAGTTGCTCAACTGCCGCAAAAATAGCATCTAAACATACTTTGTGCGTGCCGTGTGGGTCAGCTAAGTCGCCAGCAGCATATACTTGATGAGGTTTAATTGATTCTATTAAATCGGCAACTATCGCTACATCATCTGCTCCCAGCGGTTTTTTCTCGATACGCCCAGTTTCGTAGAAAGGCATATCCATGAAGTGAACATTTTCTTCTGGAATACCCACAAAACGGCAAGTGGCTTTTGCTTCACCTCTACGAATCAAACCTTTTACATATCTTACGCCATCAGTATCAACATCGCTATCTTTTTTATTCTTCAAAAATTCTTTTGCATCAGCAAAGAGTTGTTGCGTTTCTTTGTTTTCGATGCCAAATTTATCATTAAAATCAACTACGAAATCAATAAAACGAATGGCTTCATCATCTGCTACGGCGATATTTCCCGAAGTTTGATAACCAATGTGTACGTCGTGTCCTTGGTCAACCAAACGTTGGAAAGTGCCTCCCATTGAGATGATATCATCATCAGGGTGTGGACTGAATATAATTACACGTTTTTTAGTAGGTAAAGCCCTTTCTGGACGATTGGTGTCATCAGCATTAGGCTTTCCACCTGGCCAGCCCGAAATACTGTGCTGTAATTGATTAAAGACATCAATATTTATCTCATAAGCTTGTCCGTGGCGAGCCAATAGGTCACTTAATCCATTATCGTTATAATCTTTATTTGTTAATTTTAAGATTGGCTTACCGAGCGTCAGGGCCAAGTTTGTAACGGCTTTTTTGACCATTTTGCTTGACCATTCAACGTCTTCCACAACCCATGGTGTACGCATACGAGTAAGCTCGTGAGCGGCACGTTCGTCAATGACAAACATGGCATTTGGGTGTGTCTGTAAGTATGATGCTGGAATTGTCTCGGTTACACGACCTTCAACTGCTTCGGCAATTACTGGTGCTTTTCTTTCACCCCAAGCCAATAAGACTACTCTTTTGGCACTCAAGATTTTCGCAACTCCCATTGTAATGGCCTTCTTTGGCACTTTTACCAAGCTACCACCAAAATCAGAAGCGGCAGCTACACGAGTTGAGTGGTCGAGCATCATCAAGCGAGTGCGTGAATTTACTAACGACCCTGGCTCATTAAAACCAATGTGTCCATTTGCACCAATACCTAATAATTGAAAGTCTAAACCACCAACGGCATCTATTTTACGCTCATATTCTTCGCTAAAATCTTTTACTTTGCTTGCAGGAACTGTTCCGTCTGGAATAAAATAATTCTCTTTTGGAATGTCCACATGGTCGAAGAGTTGTTCCTTCATAAATCTGACATAACTCTGCAAAGAGTCTGGTTCCATCGGGAAATACTCATCTAAGTTAAAAGAAACCACATTTTTAAAGCTCAAACCTTCTTCACGGTGCATTCGGATTAACTCCGCATAAACCGATTTTGGAGAAGAACCCGTAGCAAGACCTAAAATACAATTGCGGTTTTGGCGTTGGCGTTCTCTGATTAATTCGGCGATTTCGTGAGCCACGGCATTCGATGCTTCCTTTGAATCTTTAAAAATCTTGGTTGGAATCTTTTCGTAGGCAATAGGGTCAGTTGTAATAAGCTGTTGCTCCATTATTGTCGTAGTTTTAGGTTTTATTCGCTAAAATAAAAATATTTCACAAAGGTAAAAATTATTTATTTTAGTACACCATAATTAAAGCTGAAAGATATAATATTTTATCATAATTTAATTTATTAAAAAATATTTTTTTAATAAATTATAATCAATGAAAAACTATTATGGCGAAAATACACAAAAAGCGTATCAAATTAAGAAATTCCATCTGAAATAATGGTTTTATTCTTGATTTGATACGCTTTATAATTATATGGGGCGAATATCTTGTTCGCCGATGATATTTTATGCGAAAACCTCTTCGAGTTGTTCTTTTTTCGGAAAGTCTGGCGTTACCAAGTTTTCTTCTGGTTTGTAGATATATGGCATCGGAAAACCTCTTTCTTTGAAGGTCGGCTCTGCCATATTATTATAACGCAACTGAATCGACCAACGAATGTTTTTAGTGATATTTTCGCCCGAACGGTGAACCAAAAATGCTGAGAAAACTAATAAATCACCAACTTCAAATTGAGTTTGTACATAATCTTCTTCTGGAATAGCTTCTTGAATACTTCCTAAATAGCCCGAAGTATCGGCTTTTAAAAGACCAATTGTATGGCTCGCTGGTACTATTTGTAAAGCACCCAAATCGGCACCACAATCAACCATCGGAAACCACATAACAATACTATCAAGTGATCCTTGACCAGTTCTCCAGTCTTGGTGAGCACCGAGTTTCCAGTGGCTACCACCTTTTGATAAATATCGGCTGTTGAATTGCATCGCAGGACGAACACCAATCATCGGAAATTCATAACCTAAATCTTTCAATACATTGATGATTTTAGGGTCAGTACCCAAATGATGCAACGAAATTAGGTGTTGTGCTTGCTTTCCTGTATTCACAAAAGTTGTAAAATCGGCCTCGAATAAATCGAACATGGCTTGCTCGAAAGTATCTCGGTCGTTGATGTCAACTTTTTTGCCCAAAACTCGCTCTATTTGCAAGGCAAAAAGACTACGAGCTTCTGTGTAAATTTTATTAATTTCTTCTTTAGAAAAGAAGTTTTTGATGATAATATATCCGTCTTTGTTGAATTGTTCTTTCATGGTAAACATTGCTTTATTATGGTGCAAATTTAGCCTTTGAGCCGCTCAGAAAAGAATGACATCGGTCAGCTATTTGTATTTATTTTTCCAAAACAGCGTAGGCAAAACCAGCTGCTCCGAAACCATTACCATTATACAACAAATATTTCTTGCCATTATGTTCATAACAGTGAGCATAATTTATCATTTGGTAATCAAAATCGGCTGGATTTTCTGATTTATGGATACCAACTAAATCATCTTTACGTTCCCACTTGTAGCCATCAATCGACTCAGCGTAACCCAGACGATAACTTTGATTGCGGTCGGTGCGATAATCACGTGTATGACGGTATGAGTAATACATCTTGAAAATACCATCTTCGTGAAATACACTCGGACGACCTACGGCATGTAGGAAATCATCAAAAGGAAGGGCAATATCCCCCGTTGAAGTCCAATTAATACCATCATCTGAAACTGCAACTCGGCAATCGTAGAAAGGTTCAGGATAGCCATGAATATACTCGCATTTCTGACCTGAAATATGCCACATCATCCATTTTCCGTTAACAAACATCACCGAAGGTTGTGCTGCCCAAATTGGATTATGAATTGAGCGGTCCATGATTGGGCCACGAAACATTTTCTTGAAGTTCAAACCGCCATCGGTACTTACTGCAAGTCCCATCGAAAGGCGATATGAGTTGTGAGTTCTGTTCCAACCAGTATAATACAACCAAATATCTCCATTTGGTTGCGGCACAAACCATGAAGGCATTGCACCTGTTTCGTCATACTCGCCCGGGCCTCCTAAATCCAATACAAATGTATCGTGGATGTAAAGAATTTTGGTTGGGTCGTCGTAATCAACATCAATAAATGTTGGGCGAGAATAACCGTTATCGTCTCTTGAAGAGAAATAAACTCTTAGAAAATCTTTGTGCTTGTACGCATAAGGCACTTGTGCATGCGAACGGCTATGCGATAAACTACCATCGGGTTTATAAACGAGGCCGCATTTTTTCCATGCACCCCTAACCTCTGAAGGGGAATTTAGGTTTGATTCTATTATCATTATTTTAATTCTCTTTTACTCCCCTTTAGGGGCGGTCCGCCGCAGCGGTTGGGGTTACTTCTTACGATTTCTATCGGCTCTGATTTTCCAGTTGTCTTTAAAATCTTTACCTGGAATTTGAAGATTTACATTTACAGTCGGAGCTTTTTTCGTTTTCTTGAAATCAAGAACGTAATATCCATTTCCGAATATCCATTGGAGTTTTACATCTTTGATGTTTTTTGGCAAATCTTGCATTGGTACTAAATCCGCAAACATTGGATTAGCATCCATCAAGATTTGATACGTTTTTTGGTCACGAAGCCATGCTCCTACGCTTTCATCGCCAACAACCACTCGTCCGCCTACTTTTACCACACGGTTAAATTCTTCAAAAGCTTTGGCTCTTTCCGAGAATGTATTGATTCCTCCGAAATGAAAAAGGGCATCGAATGAATTATCTTCAAATGGTAAATAAGAGCCATTTCCGATGAAATAATCAATCGTAACATCTTTTTTATCAGCAAATTTTTGTTTGGCGTGACTCAACATCGCTGGCGATAAATCAGATAAAACTGCGTGTCCGCCTGGGGTAATTTTATCAATAATATAAGCTGAATCTTTGCCAGTTCCTGCTCCAACTTCCAGCACTTTCATACCTGGTTTTAATTTCAATAAGCTAATCATTTGCTTGCGAGTAGCAGCTTCATTGGCATGAAGTGATTCAAAAACCCATGAAACTCCACGGTCATAACGTGCGTGAGCATCGTTATAGGCTACTTGTTCTTTGCGGTCTTGCTCGAAAAGCTCACGAGGATAAACCAAATCAACGATGTCGTTTACGTCGTAGCTTACAGGTTCTTCGCTTGAAGTATTATTGAGGGTTTTGCCATCGGCCGATAAAACAAGTTTTGTATGTGTTTTTGGGCAAATTAATTGCTTGAAGAAATCGCTCATGCTTGTATTTTTTCTTGTATAATTTTTAAAATATCTATCAAATTCACTGCAGAACTTGCAACTACGTTTGTTTCTGATTGAAGGTGTTGATGATGAGGATAAGAACTAATATTTGGGAAATGAGGTGCATTATCCCAACGACTTATTAATTCTTCGTTCACATTTTGCCAATGAAAGCTATACTTTCGTCGATTTTCAAAGGAAATGAAAATATCTGTTACGAATAAAACTGACGAGTCGATGAATGTTATTTTTAATCGTAAAATTTGAACACCGTCACGATTTTGATGCTCAATTATTTCAAAATCTTTTAGTATCGGTTTAAATCTTACAATATCGGGAATCATTCAACGATTTTTTTTATCATTTCTAAATAATGATTTTTTAGCGAAATTTCAGTTTCCCAAATCATGCCATCGTCTTCTTTTTCAAAAACATTAATAGTATTTATTGAGTGAAACTTTTCTTCAAATTCGCCATAACTCATTGCGTATTTGATCTCAAACTCCTTGATTCTTTCTTCACAATGCTTGATTTTCTTCCACAAAACTTCTTGTGCTTGTTGTTTCGCAAATGACGCTAAATCAACGTATCCCAGCTCATGGATTACGTTTTCTAAACCGATATTTTGTTCAACTAAAAGCATAATTTATTTGTTTTCGCTACAAAAGTAAGAAATAAATGCTTATAATTATAGATTTATATCTTTACTTGACACTTCCGATTTAACGGCTGGGTTGCCTTTCCAGATGCTCCAAGGCTCGGTTTTTGCCTTGGTTACGTTGGCTCCCATCGCTACGAGCGTACCTTCACCGAGCGTACAGCCATCTCTAATAGTAGCGTTTACACCAAAGAATGAATATTCGCCAACTACGCAACGACCAGATAAAACTACGTGAGAAGTAAAGTAAACGTGGTCTTTGATTTCACCGTGGTGGCCGATATGATTTCCGCTCCAAAGCACTACATTATTACCAATTTTTACGAATGGTTGAATCGTATTATCTTCCAAAATAAAACAATTTTCGCCGATTTGGTTAGTTAAAACGGTTGCTTTTGAGCTGATGTATGAAATAAAAGAATACCCTTTTTCTTTGGCTTCGGCGTAAACCTTTGCACGAACCATATTCATTTTACGCTCGCTCAAAGGGGCAAAGAATTTGTAGTCGGTGGGTGGATAAAGTGTAGTTACGTCTTCAAATGGCACAACTGGCAAGCCGCAGAAAGTATCTTCCTTGATATATTCTTTATTGACAGTAAATGCCACGATTTCGTGTTCTGAATCATTTGTGAGGTAATAATGGGCTAATTCTGCCACCAGTTCTGTACCGAAAACTACTACTTTGGCCATATTTATTGTTGTTATTTTTGTTACAAGATAGTTGCAAATTGCTGTAGAAACTCTTCAAACAATGTGCAACAAAATAAACTATTTCTATATTAACTCAAACTTATCTAAATGTTCGTTAATTTCTTCCACTGAGCAAAACATCAGTAAGTCAATGATTGAAAGCCACGGCACAAAAGATGCTTCGTCTTTATTAAATTGCTTATATTGAATGGGCTTTGCTTTGATAAAATTAAGTAAGATTTCGTTATCTGCAAAAAGTTGTTTGTCGTAGATAGCCATTCCACCAATCGGATTGATATAATGATTAGCTTTTTCTTGCAAACAAATATCCAAAATTCGGCCTTGAGCTTTTAGGTCTTGATTGTTGTAAATCGTTGAACTTTCTACGACTTCAGTTTCGATATTTAAGTATTTGCAAGTTTCTTTTAAACTTGCGGTTGCCAACTCTGCAATAGATACAACAGGCAAGTTAAAAACTTGCTCTACTATACGAAAACCTTCATTATAAAACGGAGCTTTTTTGTAGGATTGCTCAATAGTCTTTAAAAACTTTTTGCTCCAAGCAGCCAAATTATCAACTTCAATGTCCAGAATCAAGCGATTTTGACTTGCACCAATCAACGGAATCGTAAACATGGAGGCTTTGCCATTGACCAGAATATTATTTCGATTTATCCAACCTTTGTTAATAAAAGCTACGTCATCATACACCACAAATTTATCAACTGCTTTGATTAGCTGAAAATAGCCAATATAAGGAAAAACGTAGGGCTGCATGATGCCAACAACACAGCCACCACCCCCAACCCCTAAAGGAGAGTTAGAGTTAAAATTATTTAGTATTTTATTATCATTCATTCCACTATTTTTAATTTTTGTCCCCCTTTAAGGGCGGTGCGACGGTTCGCTTAGGGGTGTTAGGGTTTTAACTTTCTTAAATAAAACTCACTATCATTGACAAGTATATCCGATTTGCTATTGATTAAATTAAGCCGAATATCGCCTTCTTGATATGGAATAACCCCTTTTGAATAGAATAAGTACTGTGCTTCGGCAGGAATCGGTTTCACTGCACTTCTGAATGGATGAATCGGAATCAGTTTTCGCTGAAAGTCTTCGCCCCAAAGTGGATATTCAAAATCTTCATGCTCTTGCTGGGTTCCGAGTGCCACGATAGCATCTTTAGGTACGATTTCATCAAATTTTTTGTAGGCTTCGTAAACATTGGGTCGGGCAATTGTGATTAGTTCTAAACGGGTAGAGTTAAATATATTTTTCTTCCCAAAAACAGGATGTATTCGCATGAAAAGAATTGTCGGAATCGCTGAAATAACAATAAAAAAGCTGATAATTATGAAGAAAATCTTATTAAAAGTAGATTTTTTGCGTAACCACGATATACCAATCAACGAAAGCATTGGCATGCACCAAACCGCCATATTCAGAAAATAACGAGCCTTGATTGGGTCGTAAGGAGCTGAATAGCATAGTGATAAAAAGTGTAGTGTTGCCGCAAAAACAAGTACCGAAAGGCTTTTTTCAACGCTATTTAATTTCTTGAAACTTCGCAAAACTTTCCAACCCAAAAAGAGCATAATTGGTAGTATCAGACCAAAACCAATAAATCCCCAAAAAGGTCTTTCGAGATAAAATCTTACTGGATGTTCAAAAGAAAAATACGAAACAACTGTAAAGTGCTCACCTTCAAGATCCAGTTTACTAAAGATTTTATTTGGCCAATATCGTACAATCTCATTCAACTCTTTCCCCATAGGAGAACTCCTAAGTCCATCCATATTTAAAAAATCTGATGAATATCGCCCAATATTGAAGGCTAAATTTTTGATTTTTTCTTTTCCTGTATAATGCTCAACACCGTGCCATTGCATCACCATTTCAGGAGCAGAAAGGCTTCCAAGACTAAATTTCTTTGATTCTTTTATATTACCGATATAGCCAGTTGGTAAGGCATAAATGCTAATTGCAGCTACAAAAATAAGGATAAAAACCTTAATTTGTTGATAGAATTGCTTTTTCAGCAACACTGTGTGGAATGCCACAACTACTGCTGCGGGAGCAATAAGCAAGAATGTAACTTTATGACCAATCCAGATACCTGCCATCAGTGCAATGAGCGAAACGTTGAGGCGAGAAGGGTTGGCTTTAAACGAAAACATGAAGTATGTTAAACAGCCTAAATAGGCTGACAAAACGATATCGGTTTCGGTAGTTGTTGCTTGTACTAAAGCCGTTGGAAGTAAAGCTGAAAGCACAAAAACGAGCAAAGATGCTGCTTTATTTTGGGTTATTCTGAAAGCTATCCCGTAAGCTGAAATAGCAAACACCCAATATGATAAATAATGAATTACTTTAAAACCTTGTTCACCAAAAAGATGAAAGCCAAACATTTGTAAGGTTGGCAGTGAATTTGGATAAAAATCAACCGTCCAAGTAGTGCCTTGTAGGCGATTCATGTTGCCGTTTTGGAGGTATAAAGCACATTTTACCAAATGCCCTGTCATGCTATCCCACTCATTGGGATAAGTCAAGAAAAACATTCCTACATTTAAAATGCTGACAATCAGCAAACCTATGCCTAAAATACCAAACACGGATTTTCCTAAAAAGCTTTGTTCTTGCCAAACTTCAGTCAGATTTTTGGGAAGTGTTTGAAGTGAATTTCTGAGCGAATATTGATGATTTTCGGAAATTTTCGTAAAAAAGAAATAAAACAAAAAAGCCAAAACGTTTACACCAATACCCCAAGATACGGCATAGCTTATCTGATTGAGTTCGGATAAAAGGAAACCTGTTGGAATAATACAAGAAACCAATCCAACAAAAAACTTGATTAGATAATCATTGAGGCTTTCAGAGATATACGAAGTATTCCGATGAATTTGCCAAAGAAAAACAAGAAATAATACTATAAAAAGTAGATACATTGAATCAGAATAAGGACTTTCACGGTGCAAAGATAATGAAAGCCCTTCTTTTATTATGCTTTTTGTAATAAACTATATCAAAAACTCGAAAAGTTCGGGTTTATCGTTGATGTACTCGAACTGAACGTTATTTTCTTTCATGCGTTCGATAAGGGGCTGAAAGTCAGACTGCTGCTTCAATTCGATACCCACTAATGCAGGGCCACGTTCACGAGCGGTTTTCTTGGAATATTCAAAAAATACAATATTATCAGTTGGGCTTAGTACATCATTCAAGAATGTTTTGAAAGCCCCAGCACGTTGCGGAAAGCGAATAATGAAGTAGTGTTTTAGTCCTTCGTAAAGCAACGAACGCTCTTTTATCTCTTCGGTTCGGGTGATGTCATTATTCCCACCACCTATGATACATACCACATTTTTACCTTTTATTTCATCTTTTATGAAATCGAGAGCTGAAACCGATAATGCTCCTGCTGGCTCGGCCACGATGGCTTCTTCGTTATAAAGTTGAAGAATCGTTGAGCAAACTTTTCCTTCGGGAATGAGCAAAATTTCATGATTGAGATTTTGTTTACAGACCTGAAATGTCAAATCTCCTGCACGTTTTACGGCCGCTCCATCTACAAATTTATCAATTTCTTCGAGCGTTACTACTTGGTCTTGCTCTAAGGCAGTTTTCATGGTTGGCGAGCCAAGTGGTTCTACAGCAACGAGTTTGGTTTTGGGCGAAAGTTGTTTAAAAACCGTCGAAACTCCCGAAGCTAAACCACCACCACCAATAGCAAAAACCAAATAATCAATTTTGAAATTAGAGTCTTTGAAGATTTCCAAGCCTACTGTTCCTTGCCCTTCCATTACCTGCAAATCATCGAACGGATGCACGAAAGTGGCCTTTTGTTCTTCACAGTATTTTTTTGCGGCATAATAAGCATCGTCGTAAGTATCGCCCACGAGTTCGATTTTTACAAACTCTTTTCCAAACATTCCTACTTGCTTTATTTTCTGAGCAGGCGTAGTGGTGGGCATAAAGATTGTGCCTTTTACCTGCAATTTTCTACACGCATACGCAAGCCCCTGTGCGTGATTGCCCGCACTGGCACACACGACACCTTTTTTAAGTTGTTCTTTCGGTAGAGCTGACATTTTATTGAAAGCTCCTCTAATTTTATAAGAACGAACAACCTGCAAATCTTCACGTTTGAGGTAAATATTTGCTCCATAACGCTCCGAAAGATTCAAGTTATGCATCAAGGGCGTGTGAACGGCCACACCTTGCAGACGTTCGGCGGCGAGATAGATATTGTCTAAATCAGGAAATATGATTTCCGACTTTATTTTGGTCATGTGATGAAGGCTTATTTTATAAAACTCAAATATACAAAAAGCACAGAGATTTTGCCCCTGTGCTTTCTGTAATTTATAAAACGGTCGTCTATTGTCTATGTGACAGTGGACTACAATTAATTGTTTTCTGGACGTAAGCTACGAACAGTTTTACCTGCTTGCCACATTTCCGAATCACGAAGTTCAGCTAATTCAACTTCCAATTTCTCACGGTAATCTGGCTCAGAGTTACGAGTGATAGATTGAGTAGCTTCTTTTTGTGATTTCACACTTTGATACAATTTCTTGAAAACTGGTTTTGTAGCATCGTGGAAAGGTTTCCACCAGTCTAACGCACCACGTTGAGCAGTTGTAGAGCAGTTTGCATACATCCAATCCATTCCGTTTTCTGCTACGAGTGGCATCAAAGATTGAGTTAATTCTTCAACAGTTTCGTTGAAAGCTTCTGATGGAGAGTGGCCATTTTCACGCAATACTTCGTATTGAGCAGCAAAAATACCTTGGATAGCACCCATCAAAGTTCCACGCTCACCAGTAAGGTCAGATGTTACTTCACGGTAGAAATCTGTTTCGAATAAATAACCAGAACCTACACCGATACCCATTGCGATGGCAGTTTCACGAGCGTGACCTGAAGCATCTTGGTAAACAGCGAAAGATGAGTTAAGACCTTTTCCTTCAACGAATAAACGACGAAGTGAAGTACCCGAACCTTTTGGAGCTACCAAAACGACGTCAACGTTTTTAGGTGGTTTGATACCCGTTTTTTTGCTGTACGTGATACCGAATCCGTGAGAGAAATATAAAGTTTTACCTTTTTTGAGGTATTGTTTCACTGTTGGCCATAAGGCAATTTGAGCTGCATCTGACAAAAGGAAACAGATGATTGTACCTTTTTTCAATGCGTCTTCGATGCTGAAAAGCGTTTTACCTGGAACCCAACCATCAGCAACGGCTTTGTCGTAAGTTTTACCAGGGCGTTGTCCAACGATTACGTTGAAACCATTGTCACGCATGTTCATTGCTTGACCTGGGCCTTGTACACCGTAGCCAATTACTGCAATAGTTTGTTTTTTCAAGAACTCTCTTGATTTTTCGAGAGGGTACTCTTCACGGGTTACTACTTCTTCTTCAACACCGCCGAAATTTAATTTTGCCATTTTTATTGAATTTGTTTTATTGAATGCGACAACTAATTGTATATACTTTTTCTTGTAAACTGTTTACTGTATTTTGTCTAAAACCTCTTTAAATGCTGTTATTGAAATTATATTGAATTTTGGAAAATCAATCGTCTTTAAAATATCATAGTGGGTATCATTTGTTACGATATAGTTTGCATTTCCTGCAAAAGCACAATCTACAAATTTATTATCGTCAAGGTCATTATGTATGAGTTGTAACCTAAAAGATACTTCTACTTTTTTAATATTAGAAGCAGTCGTTAGAATTTCATAAACTGGCTCAACTGTTTCAGGTGAAAAGTATCTGCCTATGATTTCTTCGTACTCCTCCAAGATTTCAGTAGATAAACACAACTCAAATTTTTTATCAATTAATGCCTGAAAAAGCCAATTGTATTGCGATTTTCTTGAAATAGATACCAGTAAGCAATTTGTATCAACTACAACTCTCATTCTCTCAAATCTGCTTTAAGCCATTCGTCCATCAAATCATTAGAATATTTTTTTTCATCCCAAATTTTATCTGCGGAATCTTGGGCTTTTTTAGCAAAATAATTTACTATTAAACCATTAATAGCTGCTAAATCTTCATCAGAAACACCACTTCCGTAAAGTTTTAATAATTCTAACTGAAGGTTTGATAGTGGAGCTTGTGTTGTTAAATTACTCATAACTATTTGGTATAATTAACTTTTCTCTGCAACAATTTACAATGATTTTGTATTGGACATATTTCATAATTAAGAAAGTATGAAACAAAAATAGACAAAATCTATCGTTTCTTTACAAATAATACTCCCATTCGGTAATTTCTTCTGGTAAATATTCGATTAGCCCTTGAGGAGTTTTACCTACTGCAACTCTGCCCGAACGAACGAATTCGATGATTCCGTGAGGTTTTATGTACCTAAAGAAATCAAAAATTTCAGTTTCAGTACCTGTTTTTTCGATTACTACGTAGTCGAGTCCCCAATAAACTACCCATGCCTTATAGACCTTATTGATGGTTTCGACATCAACAGATTTGCCGTTAAGTGGAGTAGAAATCTTGAAAAGTGCGATTTCGTTATAAACAATGTCTTCGTTGAGATAGCCAAAAACAGCTAAAACTTCAATGATTTTACGAATCTGGCGTACGAGTTTTTCTACTTCTTCACGTTTTTCGTGTTTGATAACGATGGTGAAACGAGAAATACCCTTACGCTCAGTTTCCGAAACCGTCAGCGACTCAATATTGATTCTGCGACGGGTAAATATGATTGTGATTTTGTTGAGTAATCCGATGCTATTTTCGGTAAATACGCAAATAGTGTATGTTGTCATAACCCCCAGCCCCTAAAGGGGAGTAAAAAATTAAAAATATAAAAACACCTTTATCCCCCTTTAGGGGTTAGGGGTGGCTGTTTACTCCAAGCGAATCTCGCTTACGCTTGTTCCCGCAGGAACCATCGGGAATACGTTTTCTTCTTTTTCTACGATAACTTCGAGCAGGTATGCCTTCTTAGAATCAAGCATTTTATCCAATGAATCGCTTAGGTTTTCTCTCTCCGAACAAGTGTGTCCGTCAATTCCGAAACCACGAGCAATTGTAATAAAATCTGGATTTTGTAATTCTACGAACGAGTAGCGATTATCAAAGAATAACTGCTGCCACTGACGCACCATTCCTAAGAAATTATTATTCAAGATAATCATCTTTACGGCCAAGCCACTTTGGGCAATTGTGCCGAGTTCTTGAATGGTCATTTGAAAACAACCATCACCGATAATTCCGACTACTTCACGGTCTGGAGCTCCGACTTTCGCACCAAAAGAGGCAGGAATCGCAAAGCCCATCGTACCAAGCCCGCCAGAAGCAATGTATGAGTTTGGCTTACGGAATTGGTAGTAACGAGCCGTAACCATTTGGTGCTGACCAACGTCAACCACGATGCAAGCCTCACCATTGGTTTTATCTGAAAGTAAAGCTACAACCTCTGCCATTTTGATTTTGCCTTCTTGGCTTAAATCGCGGAGTGTAACTTTATCATATTCTTTTACATCAAGTTTACGGAATTCGTTTTTCCAGCCCGTAAAATCTCCTTTTTTTACTAAAGGCATGAGCATTTTTAGGGCTTCTTTGGCATCTCCGATTACTGGAGCTTCGGCTTTTTTGATTTTATCAACTTCCGAAGGGTCAATTTCAATGTGAATAATGCGAGCTTGTGGAGCAAATTTGGTAGAATCTCCCGTTACACGGTCATCGAAACGCATACCAACGGCTATTAGAACATCGCACTCGTCAGTCATTACGTTTGGAGCATACATTCCGTGCATACCCAACCAACCCATGTAATTTGGGTGATTATTTGGCATTGCCGAAAGCCCAAGTAATGTACTTGCACAAGGAATATCTGTTTTTTCAACAAAATCGAGCAATTCTTGAACAGCATCGGCTATCAAAACGCCGTGTCCGAATAAAATGTATGGACGTTTTGCTTTATTGATAAGCTCCGCCGCCCTTTCGATTTGTTCTTGTTTTGGAACAATACGTGGGCTATAACTTACCATTTTCTCTACTTTTTTATAGACAAATGGCTTTGTCATTTTTGCTGCTTGGGCATCACGAGCAAAATCAATTACTACTGGGCCAGGTTTTCCTGACTTAGCAATAAAGAAAGCTTTCGCCATGATTTCTGGTACTTCGTTGGGGTCGGTAATCTGATAATTCCATTTGCAAACTGGCGTAGTTACACCAATCATGTCAGTT
The DNA here is from genome assembly GCF_001649495.1 of Emticicia sp. MM. Classification (NCBI taxonomy): domain Bacteria; kingdom Pseudomonadati; phylum Bacteroidota; class Cytophagia; order Cytophagales; family Leadbetterellaceae; genus Emticicia; species Emticicia sp. MM. The sequence continues at coordinate 56,633 of NZ_LXHX01000097.1, forward strand.
TCTTGGAAAGCATCAGTACCCAATAAATTTGATTTTACTTGACCCACAATACAAACCAAAGGTGTACAGTCAATAATTGCATCAGCAATTGGCGTAATGAGGTTCGTACCACCAGGGCCAGAGGTTACCAAACAAACACCTGTGCGTCCACTTACACGAGCATAGCCTTGTGCTGCGTGCCCAGCACCTTGTTCGTGGCGCACCAAAGTATGTTTTATTCTATCAATATAATCATAAAGGGCATCGTAGGTTGGCATAATTGCCCCACCCGGATAACCAAAAATATTATCTACACTTTCAGCCAACAAACACTCCATCATGGCTTGAGCTCCCGAAAGAAAAGTTTGACCTTCTTTCTCTTGAGCGGGTGCTGCGAGTATTTCTTGCTTTAATTCGATTTCGAGTAAATTTCCCATATCGTCTGAGATATTTTAGGATGAAGTTTTTATTTGGTTTGCTGTACTCCGTATTTCTTACAAGTCCGTCACGCAACCTTCGCTGGCCGAACTTACGTTTTTGATATATTTACGAAGTACGCCTCTTGTGTGTTCTGATGGAATTTGTTTCCAAGCAGCTTTACGTTCGGCCAATTCTTCGTCTGAAACATGCAAAATCAATTGATTATCAACCGCATCAATCGTAATTTTATCACCGTCTTTTACTAAAGCGATTGTGCCGCCTTCAAAAGCTTCTGGCGTGATGTGTCCAACCACAAAACCGTGTGTTCCACCCGAAAAACGTCCGTCAGTAATCATTGCTACGCTATTTCCGAGACCTGCACCCATCACAGCTGACGTTGGTTTAAGCATTTCTGGCATTCCTGGTCCGCCCTTAGGACCTTCGTTTCTGATTACGATTACGTGACCAGCTTTGATTTCGCCTTTTTCTAAGAACTCAATCACTTCCTCTTCACGTTCACAAACTTTGGCAATTCCTTCAAATTTTTCGCCCTCTTTTCCGGTGATTTTTGCCACAGCTCCACCCTCAGCCAGATTTCCGTAAAGAATCTGTAAGTGACCAGTTGGCTTGATTGGAGACTCGATTGGTTGAATGATTTTCTGTGTATCAAAATCCAAGTCTGGTACGTCTTCTAAATTTTCAGCAATTGTTTTGCCTGTGATTGTCATGCAATCTCCGTGAATAAAGCCTTTTTTGAGCAAATATTTCATCAGAGCAGGAACACCACCGATTTCGAGCATATCTTCCATATAATATTTGCCCGATGGTTTCAAATCAGCGATTAATGGCGTACGGTCTGAAATATCTTGAATGTCTTTCAATGTAAAATCTACACCTGCGGCACTTGCAATAGCTAAATAGTGAAGAACGGCATTGGTTGAACCACCCATAACCATTACCATCGTCATGGCGTTTTCAAATGCCTTGCGAGTCATGATGTCACGTGGACAAATGTTTTTCTCCAGCATATTTTTCATGGCTGCACCAATTGCAATACATTCGGCTTTTTTACCTTCGTGCGTTGCTGGGTAGCTTGATGAATTTGGCAATGTTAAGCCCATTGCTTCCATTGACGAGGCCATTGTGTTGGCGGTGTACATTCCACCACAAGCACCCGCACCTGGGATGGCATTTTTTATAACGCCTTCGTAGTCTTCGTCAGAAATCGTACCTGCAAACTTTTGCCCCAATGCTTCAAAAGCTGAAACTATGTCGAGTTTTTTACCTTTATACTGTCCAGTACGAATCGTTCCGCCGTAAACCAACATCGCAGGGCGGTTCAATCTGGCAATTGCCATCATGGCCCCTGGCATATTTTTATCACAACCTACTACGGCAATCACGCCATCATACCATTGAGCAGCAACAATATCTTCAATCGAGTCAGCAATAATATCACGGCTTGGTAATGAATAACTCATACCGTTATTGCCATTTGTCATACCATCTGAAACTCCGATTGTATGAAAAATCAAGCCCACCATTCCGTTTTCTTGGATACCTTTCTTTACGTGAACCGACAAACCATTGAGGTGCATATTACAGGTATTTCCTTCATAACCAGTACTTGCAATGCCAATTTGGGCTTTTTGCATATCTTCTTCTGTCAACCCAATACCATAAAGCATGGCTTTGGCTGCAGGGTTATGAACTTCTTGCGTAAGGGTGCGGCTGAATTTATTTAGTTCCATATTTATATTTTTAAAATCTCCAATCTTCATTCATCAATCCTTAATCTTCAATAAATTATAGATT
>NZ_LXHX01000098.1:0-107079 GCF_001649495.1 Emticicia sp. MM
AATTGGTTTGCAACGAAGATAAATACTGACTCGACTTCTTTAAAAGAAAATCACCCGATTCATTGCTTTTATTAGCAGTTTTCGATAAAATTGTAAACATAAAAAGACCTCCTGATTTTCGTTTGAGTTTGTAGTGACTCTCAAATTTAATCAGAAGGTTCTTTTTTTATACATCCCTAAATTCGGGATGACTCATGTTCTTAGCCAATACTTCGGTGATGGCCTTCGGATAACCTTTGGAGTTGTACTTCCGAGTTTGATTCTTGCTCAATTTGATTTATTAAAAATCGGAATTTCGTTTTCACTGGGAGCAGTTTGTGCAAGCATTGCCGATTCTCCTGGACCAATTACACACCGCCGAAATGGGATGTTTCTAACAATCGGCTTAGTAACAATTACTTCGCTTCTCACAAGTTTGGTCGGACTTTCGGTTTATACTTTGGGAGCTTTCGTAGTTGCATTAAGTTTCTTATGCTCAATGCTTTATGTGTATGGCCCACGAGCGGCTTCAATGGGTGTGGCGGCATTGTTGGTGATGATTATTGGCATTGATGATGTTCGCCCAATCAACGAAATCTTGTTTTATTCACTCTATATTTTCTTGGGTGGTATTTGGTATGCTTTGCTAAGTTTGTCCATTTATCAAATCATGCCTTATCGTTTGGCGAGACTTTCTTTGGCCGAATCTATCTCTGAAGTTGCCAATTTTATGCGAATCAAATCAGGTTTCTACAAAGAAGGAATGGACTATGATGAAAACTATAAAAAACTCATTGAAGCCCAAATAACAGTCAATGAAAAACTGGATGCAGTCAGAGAACAACTCTTTAAAAACCCGAAGATTGTACAAGAAAACTCGCAAGAAGGAAGGCTTTTATTGGTGATTTTTGTAGATATGGTTGATTTATACGAGCAAATCATGTCAACATTTTATAATTACCAAAAACTCCACAAACAATTTGACCACACAGGAATTTTAGTCGATTTTGAACATATTCTCAATCTTTTATCCGAACAAATAGATGAAATAAGCGAATCGTTGAAAGATGGAAGCAAGCCCGAAATAAATCTCCTTTTACCTCGAAAGCTAAATGCATTAAAGATAAAAATTGACACATTCACTGAAAACGATACAATTTCGGTGATTGGGCTGCAATCCTTGAAAAACATTGAGGTCAATATTGAGAATATTTTTAACCGCATCAAAAAGATAAACGGCTATTTTAGAGCAAAAGAACAGAAAAAACTTTCGAGAAATGATGTTCAGACGACGGCTTTTACTACAAGTCAAGTCTATGATGTCGATACTTTTTTGGATAATCTTAATCTAAAATCTGAGAATTTTAGACACGCTCTAAGAGTTTCAGGAATGATGCTCGTGGGCTTTATCATTGCACAATCGACCCAACTTTTGCACAGTAATTGGATTCTCCTGACCATCATGGTGATTATGAAACCAGCTTATAGTCTTACCAAAGAAAGAAATCTTGATAGGCTTTTTGGTACAATCGGCGGTGCATTGATTGGAATGTTCATCTTAAATTATATTACTGACAGATACTGGCTTTTCGGAATTTTGTTGATTTGTATGCTTGGAACTTACAGTTTTCAACGCAAAACCTACCTCGTGAGTGTCGTTTTTATGACTCCTTTTATCCTGATTTTATTTGAGTTTTTGGGAATGGGTAGCCGTGCGTTGCTCATTGAGCGTGTTTATGACACGGCAATCGGCGGTGGACTTGCATTCATCGGAAGTTACGTTTTATTGCCACATTGGGAACACAAAAAGTTAAAAAATACTTTAATAGAAATGCTGGAGGCCAATTTGGCTTATTATCATCAGGTTTCTCAGATGTATTTTGGGGAGGAATACCAACGAGTGCCTTATAAAATTGTACGGAAAGAAGTTTTTGTACGAAGTGCCAACTTAGCTTCGGGAATTCAACGTATGTACTCAGAGCCTAAAAACAAACAATTGAGTATTAAAGAAGTTCATAAATTTTCTGTATTAAACCATTTACTTTCTTCGTATGTAGCTACGCTCGCTTTGTATTCGAGAGAACATTTTGATACATTACCTAACTTCGATAAATTAAAAGAAATTACAACCAACACTGAGAATTTATTGAAAGAAGCTATCAAAATCATCGAAAAAAGTGATTTTGTCGTAAAAGAAAATATTCAGCTTTTGAAAGTGAAAAATCATCAAGCCGAAGAAACTGATGAAAGTACGATTTTGATTACTGAGCAATTTATGAATATTCAAAAAGTGGGTTATGATATTTGTAAAATTTCGGAGCGAATTGACCTTTGATAACCATTACAGAAGGCGATTAAACAAGTAGAACTATTTTATACCCAGTCAATCTTTACTTTCCTCCCATTATCAGCCGATTGCTTAATGGCTTCGATAATCTTTAAATCAATCATTCCTTCTTCGCCCGATGCTTCAGGTTTTTGTTTATTGATAATACTTTCAGCAAAAGCATCTATTTGTTTAATCTGCTGATAATCAAGCACTTTAAAAATCATTTCTTTGCGTTCGCCATCAAAAAACTGTCCCGCCGTACCGATTGCATTGTATGACGGACTCAACGAAAACCATCGCCAGCCAGTTGTGGCATGAAGCCTATCCACATAAGATGAATAAGTTGTAGTCGAATTTGAAATTGCTCCACTTGGAAAATCCATCTGAAAAGTCATTCCTTCATAAATATCTTTGAAAATAGTTTTGTCCATTATAAATCCTTGTGCCGAAACTGCCGTTGGTAATTCGCCCAACGTGCGTCTCGCACCTTGAATACAATAAACGCCCAAATCCATGATTGCTCCACCTCCACCAAGTGCTTTGTTCAACCGCCAAACTTTCGGATTTGCCATCGAAAAACCTAAGCTACTTTCTATCATTTTCACATCTCCATAGACTTTCTCCGTACCCAAACGCTTCATTTCGAGGTGATGTGGCTCAAAATATAGCCTATATCCTACCGAAAGTTGTACTTTTGCTGCATTACAGGCAGCTATCATATCTTTACATTCCTGCACATTCATAGCCATTGGTTTCTCACAAATTACATGTTTACCAGCTTTTGCTGCTCGAATCGTAAATTCGGCGTGCATCGAATTGGGCAGCACAACATACACAATATCAATGTCAGGATTATTCCTGATTTCATCGAAATTTTGATAATTATAGATATTTTTCTGCGGAATATTATATTGTTTTGACCAACTTTCAGCCTTTTCTGGGCTTCCCGTAACGATTCCAGTTAGCTTACAAAGATTGGTTTGTAGTAAAGCTGGAGCAAGTTGGTTGGTTGCATAATTTCCCAAACCGACCAAAGCGATACCAAGTTTTTTACCTTCTTCAACAAAAGCCAAAGTTTTGTCTGAAAGCATCATCGCACCTGATGCAAGAGCAACTTTTTGTATGAAATCTCTTCTATTAAACAACTTATTAAAAGTAATAAATATCAGATTAAATAGTTAAAATGGGATAGGTTCATTATAAACAACTCCTATATTTTCTACAAAGTTCTTCTCAGCAGCAACTATAAGTCTCTTTCTAATATCAAGAATTCTATTTATGCTATTTTCAGAATTATCATAGAGATTACACATCTCAATATTTATAAATAATGTTTCATTTTCCTGTTCTAATAAAAATGAAAACTCCTTTGGTCTTTTTGATTTACTCAAAGATTCTATAACAACTTTCCCATCTATTTCTTTCCTCTCTTCAATAATCGGTATAAAATTTTCTGACGAGTTTTCTTTTTGATTTTTCAAAAAAAGGTTACCTATTTCAAATGACTCTATGTAATTAGAATCTATCTTATCTAAGCTAATTTCCTTAAATCCCTTATAATAGTTAATCATAAATAATGCTAATGATTTAGCTCTTACACTACCCATAACTATTTTGTTGGGAAAATCTAACGTTGTAAAACTATTGCTTTCATTATCATAAAAAATTGGGTCTAAGTCTTCATTATCTATGAATGCAGCAAACTTCTCAAATGCTTTTCTTTGATTACTCAGTGAATAAATAGTAAAATAATTAGAATAGGAGGTCACCCAAAACCATTTCTTTACTTTTAAAATTTGTTTTGAGTTCAATTTTTTATCTCCCAATGAGTTAAAAAAAGTTGTCAAAAAAATTAACTGTAAATTGTAAGGTATTAGTTTACTATTTAACACTAATAAATCTTCAAATAAAAACTTTACAGCTCTTTTTATACTTGAAATTGTTTTTTTTGTTACGGTTGCAAAATCATTCCTTTTAACCAAATCTTCGATTTTATAATCAAAATAAATTTTACCATAAGAACTCTGAATACATTGAAAGATAATGTCTCTTTTTATAGTGTCATAATTATAAGGCTTCAAATCTTCAAGTAATTTATCAATTTCAGTACCCAATCTAAAACCGTCTTTATTTGTAATAGTTAAAGCAGAAACTATCCAATCCTTCGAAATAGGCAATCCTTTCTCATTGACTCGCCAAAATATCTCAACTGCTTCTTCTATTGTAGCATAATTTATATCTACTGAGGCAATTTGGTAATTTGTAAATATTTGTCCAATTTCATCTGCTCTATCATAATATAATTCAATTTTACTCTCATCATCAATTTTTTCAAACTCTTTTCTTGCATACTGTCTAAAATCAATAGAATTCATAAACACATATACAGGTACTTGGAAAGCTAAGTTTTTTGATTTCTGTCTTAAATAAATAAACTGCTCTGCTTCTAAATCATAATATAAATTAAATTTATCCTCCCACTTTTTTTTATCTAAGTCTAAAGCTGTTTTTCTGGGATTTGACAAACAACCAAATAGTGAAGATAGCCTTTGAAGCCCATCTAAAATAAAAAAAGGCTCTTTACTCTCTTTTTTTTTAATATTATAAGGTCCAATATTAGAAACCTCATTGATAAAATCTGGCATATCTTCCAAAGGCTTCCAAAATAAAATAGAACCTATTGGATAATTATTCTTTATGCTATCAAAAAGCTGCTTAATTTTATCTTGCTCCCACAAAAAATCTCTCTGAAAAGAAGGAATTAAAAAAGCCCCTTGCTCAAACTCTTCCAAATAATTTTTAAGTGAACGAACCCGTGTATCTATTTTTAATTTTGAACTCATAATAATTTACTTATTTTATCAAGAATATCTTTCAATTCATTAGGATTAACTTGTTCTTTGCATCTTTCCATTAATTCCTCTTGAGTAGCATGCTCAAATAATTTAGGAAAATCATTCTTGAAATTATCAAATTTAGCCTTAATCCCTACCCTTAAACCTTGCAACTTACTTTCTATGTCACTTTGGGTATCATTTTCATTAATGAATAAATTATAAACATTTATCTTTTGTTTTTTCAATGAATCTATACTCATATTAAGTCCATTTTCAATATCAATGAAATCTTTTTGAATATGAGTCAATCTCTTACAATATGTTTTAATAAAACTATCTTCAATATCTATAGTTGCAATTATATTATCAGGTAGGTAATTCTCAATTTCCCTCTTTTCTAAAAAATGATAAGGAATATTATTTTCAAGTAAATATTGCTCTATTTTTATCCTTTTTGTGTTTGTATTTTGTGGATATTCTAAATCACTATCCAATAAAACGAAACATTTTAAAAACCTGTTATCATTGGAAAATCTACGCCTAATCTCTTCAATAAAATTAATCACATTTCCACTTCCACCACTATTTCCATAAACAAGCCAGTGATTATCTTTAAACCTTTTTATCTTTTTAGATTTCTTAACAAACTCCCTTTGTAATGCATCCAAAAAATAGCCATCATTATTACTATTTTCAAGTATAACAGTAAAAGGCAAATTAAAAAAAATTATAGCCTCAGTAAGAGAAAACTTACCTGTACTTAAACTTTTAGATGAAACGACAAAGTCAATACTACAACTCTCGGTAGTAAACTTATTATAGAAAGCTTCAATAACTTCTTTAATATCACCATAAATGCTTTTAAAAGCTGATAATCCCTGAACTTCAAGCAAATTTATATACACCTCATATTTGTGTTTGTAACACAAATCTTGTAATAATTTTCTTATTTCAGCTATATTTTGATTTTCGAAGAAGATTTCTGATTCAATTTCTACCCACATTATTCATTTCTATTTGAGCTGTCCTTATTCCTATTGTTTCTTCAAGTGTTTCACTAAAAATTCCTTCAGGCCAAAAATTGACGTTACCAAATTTATCAACTTTAATTTCTCTTAAATTACTTTCATTAGATTCTTCATCAAATTCAACATAATAAATTCCTAAATCTGATTCATTTAACATACCTTCTGCAACTAATCTACGTAACCTTAAAATGAAATTTTGTGAGTGAGTTTCAAACAAATATTTTTTATTTATATCTTCTTTTATTGACTCAGCGAATAATTGGGCTAATTGTGCGTGTGCATAAGGATGTAAATGACATTCTGGTTCTTCAACGATTATTAGGGTTTCTTCTTCACAAGGTTTATATGCTCTGGTAATTAATGGTAAAGACTGTCCTATCCCCATTCCTGTCTCAGTGATATTTGTTTCTAATTTCCCTTTTCTCAATTCAATATGATATGGTTCACTATCAACATCAATATATAGTTCCCAACCTTCAAATTTTTCTTTAATCCATTGTGAAATTTTTGTAAAGTATTTCTTATCAGTTGAAAGATAATCTCGGATTAAAAAATCATATAAGTATCTGCCATCAAAATGAGATTTAACTTGTGAACTTACATTCAATCTATAATCTTGTTTGGTTTTCTCTCTAATTGCACCAATAAAATCAGTAGCCATAAAATGTGGTGGTGGAAGTGGTTTACCTTCACGTTTATCACTACCATTCTTTAAATATTTCATTAACGAAATACCTAAAAATTCACAATAATACTCTTCCCCATCAAGTTCATTCTCATAAATATTATTTTCTATATTTCTAAACTTAATTTCATCATTCAAGTTCCAAAAATCTAATATTGGTATGTTTTTATTAATATCAATAGCAACTTCAAAACTTAAAATATCATCTAAATCTTCACCCGTCTTTTTCTGGAATAACTCTATTTCTAATGCTCTACCAAATTTACCATAAACTAAATCTTTATATTCATTTCCCGCTTGTACTTCATCATTTATTAAATTTACTACGGAATTACTCTTTGCTTTTAGAGCCCCCTCAATTACAGTCATCAATTTCAAAATAGCACTCTTACCCGAATTATTCTTACCAATAATAATAGTTATTGGCTTTAAATCAAGCACCTGTCTTTCTTTAAAAAGTTTGTAATTTTTAAAAGTTACTTTGCTAATCATATTTTAGTATAGTATTATATACACAAAGATAGATATAATAAATTTATTTTTTGACTACGCTTTCATTTGGACTACATTACTCAGAATTCGTATTTGAATCTTCAAAAGTATCATTTTCTCTCCAATATACTCGCAAAACCTTGGCATTAACCCCAATTTCTTGGAAATACTGTAACCACGAAAGCTGTTGATTGGATAAATTATCGGTCGGCGATTTTACTTCTACAAAACAATATTCTCCCGAAACATCATCCCACATAAAAAGGTCAGGAAAACCACGCAAATGCTCGACCAAGTTTTTCGACATTTCGTGTAGAATTTTCTTCATTGCTTCAAATTCTATCAGTTCGACTGCTTTTCTGACAATCAGCCAGATTTCTTCCAGCCAGACTACAAACGGATTGGCAATACCAAACTTCGATTCGTAACGCTCGCCCATATAAATCAGTAAATCTTGCACATCTGCAAAACCTTCTAAATGACTGACGATTAAATCTTTACGTTTTTCGTAAAAATCGGGTAAATACAAATCTGAAGGACGACGCTGGAATGGGTGATGAAAAGCCACCAAACTTGGGTCAAAGACAATATCCCAGAAAACCAAGCCAAAAATGGCTCGCCAAAGATGGTTCTCGGAGAAAACTGCCAGTTTTCCTTCTTGGTTATAATAATCTACGACACCCATCTCAACTTGATGCCTAAAGTCAATAGAAATCGTAATCGACTCAGCTTGATGCAGCCAAGAAGTTGTACTTTTCTTAGCTCGCTTTTTGGTATTGAGTTTATTCAGAAAATCAATAGCATAAAATTTTTCATCAGCATTTTTAGGGTACTCAATCATTTGCTGACACAAAGAAAACGCTTCATCAATGTGGTTGAGTTTTTGGAGTGTCCGCACTTGTCGCTCTCTCGATGGCACTTGCTCGGTAAGTCGATAAACCAACAAAGCTTCGTCTAAAAGTTTACTTTTTTCTAAGAAAGTGGCCACTTTTATAATCAAACGCTCGTAAGAAGGTTTAGCTACTTCGCTCAACTCATGCACAGAATCAGCAAAATTCATGAACCAATCATACACATCAAGTGCGGGAGCAGTATCTTTCAGTTGCGAAAATAAATCATTTTGGTCGGTAATGAGCCATTTGTCTTCAGCATCTTTTCGAGTCGTAAATCGGGCTACAAGTTTGTCATCGTCATGATTTTCAAATTGTACTAAACCCATATCTCGCATCACAAACTCTGTCATGTCGAGGTAGCGATTACCAAAAAACAAAAACTTCATAAAAGTGACTTCATATTCAAAGCAAACTTTTATGATTGGCTCGAAATTATTGAGGGTTTCCACAATTTCATTAAGCTCAAAATCTTGTAAAATTGTCTCTACAAGTTCCTCTTTTTTTAGTTTTTTATACGCTGCTTTTTTCTCGGTGAGCAATTTAGAAAATTGCTCTACAAGCTCTTTTGTGGTCCAAACACTGAGCATTTCTTTGCTAAATGTTTGGTGTTTTTCGGGGTTAAGGGTTTCGATAAACTCTCGTTCGAGCAATTCATTGAGCAGTGCAGGAATATTCGTTAATTCGCTATAAGACAACTTATTAACTCGAAAAAACAAACCTCTGCGATTTGAGAAACGAATAAATAAACATTGAGCATCTTCGCTCAAGCAATAGTATTTTCGCAAGAAACGCCACTCGCCTTCATTTAAGATATGGCGGTACTTTTCCTGCACAAAATCAAGTACATAATTGAAATATTCGAGGTAATATTTTGGAGGAAGTTCATTTTTGGGCGTTTGTTCAATTGCCATAGTTAAGAACTTTGTTCATAGAAAAACACACTATAAATACACTAACAAAACAGGCAAGTTAGAAACTTGCCCTATAATCACTGCTTCACCTTCGGCTTGATAATTAATCTCAACGATTGGTCATACGTTACATAATTCCAAAGCCAGTTGATAAATACCATTACTTTGTTTTTTACGCCCAAAATTGCCATTAAATGCACAAACATCCAGACATACCACGCAAAAGCTCCTTGAAATTTCCAGAAAGGTAAATCAACCACCGCCAAGTGCCTTCCAACGGTTGCCATCGAACCTAAATCTTTGTATTCAAAACCCACAGGCTCTTCTTTCCGCATAATTTTCAAAAGGTTTTTTGCCAATAATTCACCTTGTTGAATCGCAGGTTGAGCCACTTGTGGGTGTCCATTAGGGAATTTTGGGTCGCCATTCATCAAAGCAATATCACCAACGGCAAAAACATTTGGCAAACCGTCAACTTGATTAAAAGCATTGACTTTCAGACGATTGCCACCGCCATAAACTTCTTTCGGGAAACCTTCAATCGAATTACCTTTGATTCCTGCCGCCCAAACTACATTATTTGTTCTGATTTTTTCACCCTCCTGCGTATAAGCATATTTCCCATCAAAATCTGTGATTCTTACGCCATTTCGCACAATTACGCCCAAACGTTCGAGGTATTCTTTGCTTTTCATCGAAGCTTCATCTGACATCACTTCCAGCACTTCAGGCGATGAACCAAACAAATAGATTTTCATTTGATTGAAATCTAATTCTGGATAATCTTTCGGCAAAATCAGACGTTTCATTTCAGCCAACGTTCCCGAAACCTCAACGCCCGTTGGGCCAGTTCCAACCACAACCATATTCATCAAACCTTCACGAGTATCGGCATCAGTAGCCGTGAGAGCATCTTCTAAGTTTTGTAAAACCTTGTTTCTCAGATAAATAGCCTCCGAAACTGATTTCATTGGCATGGCATTGTTGATGATATTATTCATACCAAAAAAATTGGTATCGGCCCCCATTGCCATTACTAAATAATCGTAGCTCAGTTCACCCAATTCAGTTTCTAAGGTTTGCTGTTCGGTATTTACCTTCAGCACCTTAGTGATACGTATATGAACATTTTTTTTATGTTGAAAAATCTTACGAAGCGGAAACGAAATCGAACTCGGTTCAAGCCCAGCCATCGCAACTTGATAAAAAAGTGGTTGAAATTGGTGATAATTGTTTTTATCAATCAATACAATCTGCACATCATGCTTAGCGAGTTTTTGAGCGAGAGCTAAACCACCAAAACCTGCACCGACAATTACGATACGAGTTTGGTTAGTTTCTGGAATGTTTGGAGTCATGTTTTGAGTTTATGTTTTGGATTAAAACTGTGATTAAAATCACAGTCTAATTGAACATAGGATTTATTAAATAAAACGATTTAAATCGTTTTATTTTTTGCATTTTCCCTTTGTTTCAATATCCACTGAATTTATTTACCGGCTTATCATATCAGTTTCAAAATTACATTTTTTGCTTTGGTTTTCGTAGTTTTTCTGTAATATTCTTACCGAAATTGTTTAGGTCTTCAATCCTTTGTACCTTTGTGCTTTTATAGAACAGTTGATAGAAACTATCGACCGTTATCTATTGACCATTGAGTAAATGAATTTCAAAGAAAACTTACAGAACGAACCTATTTTTGAGTTAATTGCACGCTCGGCAGCCGAAATAAATGTCGATGCTTATGTGATTGGCGGATACGTTCGTGACCTTATATTAAATCGCCCAAACAAAGATATTGATGTTGTTTGTTTGGGAAGTGGCATCGAATTAGCCGAAAAAGTAGCCAAAAATCTTGAAATTCTGAAAGGACAAGAACACGTCTATGTTAGTTTTTTCAAAAATTTTGGTACAGCACAAATCAAATCAGGCGACATTGAGATAGAGTTTGTTGGAGCAAGAAGAGAATCTTATCGCTCTGAATCTCGCAAACCATTAGTAGAAGACGGAACGCTCGAAGACGACCAAAATCGCCGAGATTTTACGATAAATGCCCTCGGAATCTCATTAAATGTAAAAAACTACGGTGAATTAATCGACCCATTTGGTGGTGTAGAAGATATTAAAAGAAAGCTCATTCGTACACCTCTCGAACCCGAAGTTACATTTTCCGACGACCCGCTTCGAATGATGCGTGCCGTGAGGTTTGCTTCGCAACTTGGTTTTGATATTGACGGAAAAACTTTCGATGCTATTGCGGCCATGAAAGACCGCATCAGTATTGTTTCGCAAGAACGAATCACTGATGAGTTGAATAAAATTGTCTTGTCGAAAACGCCATCTTATGGCTTCAAGCTATTGTTTTATACAGGCTTGCTACAAATCATTTTTCCAGAATTTTGTGAGCTACAAGGAGTTGAAACACAAGATGGTAAAGGGCATAAAGACAACTTTTATCATACATTACAAGTACTTGATAATGTGGCAGTTAAATCGAATGACTTGTGGTTGCGTTGGGCGGCAATCTTGCACGACATAGCCAAGCCTGCTACCAAAAGATTTCATCCAAAAATCGGTTGGTCGTTTCACGGACACGAGGAATTAGGCGGAAAAATGACTCCTACTATTTTCCGAAAATTGAAATTACCACTTGATGGAAAAATGCGAATGGTGAAAAAACTGGTGCGTTTGCATCTTCGCCCAATCGCTTTGGCAAAAGAAAGCATCACTGATTCAGCTTTACGTAGATTGCTATTTGAAGCAGGTGAAGATTTGGAATATTTGATGATTTTGTGCCGAGCCGATATTACTTCCAAAGACCCAAATAAAGTTAAAAAATACCTCGCCAATTTCGATAAAGTAGAAGAAATGCTCGTTGAGTTGGAAGAAAAAGATAAACTTCGTAATTTTCAGCCAGTAATTACGGGCGAGATAATTATGGAAGTTTTTGATTTGAACCCCTCGAAAGAGGTTGGAACAATAAAACTGGCTTTAAGAGAAGCCGTTTTAGAAGGAATTATTCCCAACGAATTTGAGCCATCTTTTGAATATGTTTTAAGAGAAGGTGAAAAATTGAACTTGAAGCCCGTGAAAAGTAAAGAAGAAATCAAACATATTTTAGAAACACCTAAACTTGAAGATAAGGAATGAATGACGGAACTAAATTTAAAAGAATGCTCGGCGGAATTTTAGCTGGAATGGGACTATTATTATTATTATTTGCTTGTATTGCCTTTATGTCAGCCGATGATACAGTAATGGGCTTGACAGTAAAAGGTGCAAGAAAAATCGCTCCAGCAGTTTTAGGATTAATCTTATTAGTATCTGGTATTTCGATGGTCAATCGTACTTAGCAGTGAAAAATGAAAGTTGAAAGGTGAAAAGTGTTTTTCACAAACTCTTCACTTTTCATCTTTCACTTTTTCAATATCTCAATACCCACATTACATTGCAAACAGCATTTTTGGGTACAAAAATTATTATAAAGCTCAATACTCGCTTGCGAATCGAAGGCTGTTTTTATTTTCATTCCCAAGCCTTCCCACATTTCGGTTATATGATTTTCTTCGGCTGGTAAAGCCTCCAAAAAACTCACACATCTTGCCATAAGCTCTTGATTATCAATTTTCTCAGAATAACACGCCAAGAGAGGAATAACTGTATTTATCAAAATATTATTGATAGAATCTTTGCCTAAACCTACCAATTTCTTACTGACAACTTTTCCAAAGTTATAATGTTCTTGCCAATAAATAGATTGTTCAATTTTTAGAGCATTTCGTAAATCTTCAATAGAATTGGTCTGAGTAAAAAGCGAGAAAAAACTTTGTTGTTGTGTAATCAGCTTAGCTAATTGAGCAATACGAATGGTCGGAAAATTTGCAGGACGAGTGCGTAAGAACTTCCATTCATGCCTGCTTAATTGATTGGTTTTTAAAGAAAACTTTGCGGCAAAGAAGTCATATTCTTGACTCAGTTTTTCGGAATATTCATCGCATTTATCTATCAAACCAGCTTGACCGAAAAGCATGGCTTCGATTTGGGTAATATTATCTCGGTGTTTTTGTAAAACCTTTAATGGAAGATTTTGAGCAAGTCTTAGAAACGTTTCTGAATTAAGCTTAAACCCAAAATTTCGGGCCAGAAGTTGATAAGCTGTTTCTTCCCAATCTCCATTATTTTGTTCAAAGAGTTGTTCTACAATTTGAGCTTTTTGTTGCAAACGCTTTGCCAAAACCTTATCTAAAATGGCAAATTTTGATAAATCAGATACTTTTAAAAACTGTTCTTTGCATGGAATAACAGCCTGATTATCAACTAAATGCTGATATTTGTTAAAAATTTGTATATCAGTAATTGTTTTCAATTCAAGCGTCGGTATCAGACTACCATCTTGTCGAGTGATGGCTTGGTCGTTTTCCCAAACCACATGCAGAATTACATTATTATAAGCTTCGTTATTCTGATGTTTATGAAGTTGCCAATCAGAAGATTTTATATGAATTTCTACATTTCCCACCCATTCAATTTCATTGATTTGAAGCCGAGCATTTGTAAAATCGGGGCCAGCATTGGTATTTAAAATACCTGTTTTTAGTACAGAAATCTTTTCACCCGAAATCGTTTGCAAATTTGATTTATCAAACTGCTGAAATTGCCAAAGATAGTGTAGAAATGCTTCATTCATATTGATAACAGCTTAGTTGTACAATTTTCCAAATTGTCTATTTTAATAAAACAATTTGGAAAATTGTACAACAAATTACAAATACTTCTGCAAATATTTCTTCATTTCTTGTTGCACGGCTTGAGCTTCTTTGGCGGCTACTTGGGCAAAATCTTCGCCAGAAGAGGCATAAATAATGGCTCTTGAAGAGTTTACTAACAAACCACATTGTTTGTTCATTCCATATTTTGAAACTTCTTCTAAACTACCACCTTGAGCTCCAACGCCTGGTACAAGTAAGAAATGCTCGGGAGCAATTTCTCTGATTTTCAATAATTTATCTGCTTTTGTAGCACCCACAACATACATCATACGCTCTGAGTCAGCCCATTGTTGGGAAGTTAGAATTACTTGTTCAAATAAATGTTTATCTCCTATTGATAACTGCTGAAAATCATCGCCACCAGCATTAGAAGTTAGAGCCAAAAGAATCACCCATTTTCCTTCAAATTCAAGAAAAGGCATCACCGAATCACTTCCCATATATGGGGCAACCGTTACTGAATCGAAATCCAGTCCTGAAGATGATTGATCGAAAAATGTACGAGCATAAAGCCCCGAAGTATTGCCAATATCGCCACGTTTGGCATCTGCAATTGTAAAACATTCTTGCGGTATATATTCTATCGTGCGTTGTAAACTCTCCCAGCCTTTCGCACCCAATGCCTCATAGAAAGCTATATTTGGCTTATATGCAACGGCATACTCGGCGGTTGCGTCTATAATCTGACGATTAAATTCAAAAATTGGGTCTTTTTCTTTGAGTAAATGCGACGGGATTTTTTTAATGTCGGTATCAAGACCAACACACAAATATGAGTTTTTTTTTGTTATTTGCTCAAAAAGCTGCTTTTTTGTCATTCTTTGATGTTTTTTACAGGCAAATTTCTATAAATAATACGATTTAATCAGAAAAATAACACGATTTTATTTTGTAAATACTACTTTTGTATATTCTTTAACCTTAGAAGAAATCAATTATTAGTTTAATTGATGAAAAAGTTAACTTGCCGATTTTAAAATTATTACCTAATAATGGAGTTTAGAAAAACAAGTATTGAAGGCCTAATTGAGATTTATCCAAGAATTTTTGGAGATGCCCGTGGTCACTTTTTTGAGTCATATCGACAAGATATTTTTGCACAAAATGGGATTCCTTTTCAGTTTGTACAAGACAATCAGTCATTTTCAACAGCTGGGGTTTTACGTGGACTTCATTTCCAGAATACTCCTTTTTCTCAAGGTAAACTTGTACGAGTAGTTACGGGAAAAGTCATTGATGTGGCGGTAGATATTCGTCCAAACTCACCAACTTTTGGCAAATATCAAAAGTTTACGTTGGATGCTTCGCTTCAAAATATGGTTTATATTCCAGAAGGATTCGCACATGGATTTGCTGCACTTGAAGACTCTATCTTTTCATATAAATGCACCAATAACTATAATAAAGCCTCTGAAGGTGGAATCATCTGGAATGACCCAGACTTAAATATTGACTGGGGAATCAAAAATCCAAATGTTTCAGAAAAAGATTTAGAACTAACAACTTTTAAGGATTTATTCAGCAAAATTTAAGCGAATTTTTGCAACATAAATTGTACCAATTTTGTAATTAGAGACAAATATTTTTTTAATATATTGAATAGCAAGCGATTGATACCGTTTGCTATTTTTATATAACAAGCGGATACATTTGGCATGGTCTTGGAACTTCATGGGTATATCGCAGACTAAGGTGCTTAGACTGCCTTGATTGAATCCTAATATGCCAAAGAATAAACTATCCTTAATGTTTGAGTCAATTTTCAAGAGAGATGTTTTGAGTGGTAATACTCCGAAACCAGAATTGACAGTTGATATTCATGCTCATGTACTACCTCAACTTGATGATGGCCCAGTAGATATAGAGCAGAGTATCGAAATAATTAAAGAGATGTATGCAATGGGGTATCGCAAAATTATTGCGACACCGCACGTAATGGCTGGCTATTATAATAATGCTCCTGAGGATATTCTACAATCATTACATATTCTCAAAACTGTTCTGAAACGTAGAAATATTACAATGGAATTGGAAGCAGCAGCCGAATATTATTTGGAAGATGAATTATTCAGATTGATCGAATGCCATGAAGTTTTAACTTTTGGTGGAAGTAAAAAATATCTACTTTTTGAGGCTTCGTTTGTTACAAAGGCCTCTTATATTCTTGAAGCAGTTATTAAAATCAAACAGGCTGGTTATACTCCTGTTTTGGCTCATCCCGAACGCTATGTTAGCCTCAATGATTTGGACGTAATCAATCGTTTATCTTGCAATGGTGCACTTTTTCAAGTGAATATTGGTTCATTGACAGGTTATTATTCAAAGCAAGCACAAGAGTTAGCAGAATTACTGATTAGCAAAAAACTGGTAGCTTTCTTAGGTTCAGACTGCCACAGCATCGCTCAACTCGAAAGTATCAAGCATGCTTTTAAGCTCAAAACTTTCAAAGAAGCAACTCAGCTCAATATCTTGAATAATACATTGATGGAGAAAAAAACAACTGTATTTGCCTAAACATGTTTATTTAGGTTTATAGGTAAGTAGTTGCATGGTTTCTCCATCAAAAACTGCGTAACTATTATACCAAATCCAATCGCCTAGATTTACATAACGAGCCGTTGGAGAAATATTCATTTCGGCCATTGTGTGTCGATGCCCAAAAACATAAAAATCATGGTGGGTTTTAGCTTCAATCTGCTTTGAATATTGCACCAAATGTTCACGTTCTTCGCTCAAAAACTTTTCTGGTTCACGTTTTTTCTTCCAGCTATTTTTAGTCCAGATTTGCCCGAGCAACATTCCAAGATTTGGATGCATAACTCTTCCGAACAGAAACCTTGGAAGTTTCCCTTCAAAAATTACTTTCAAAATTTTATAACCAAAATCATCAGCACCGAGTCCATCGCCATGGCCTACATAAAACGTTTTTTGATTGAATGAAAAAACTTGTGGTCGGCGAATGGTACGAATATTCAGCTCCGTTTCAAAATAATCAGTCATCCACATATCACGATTACCTAAAAAGACTATTATTTCGATTCCAGCATCTGATAATTCAGCTAATTTCCCGAAAAAACGCACGAAACCTTTCGGTACAACATGCTTGTATTCGTACCAAAAATCAAACAAATCGCCTACTAAAAAAATTACTTCGGCATCATGGCGGATATTTTCAAGCCACTCAATGATTCGGCGTTCACGGATAAGACTCTCAGCGTGCGTGGGTGCACCTAAATGAAAATCAGACGCAAAGTATATTTTTTTACCTGTGGGTATTGTACGATTCATTAACATTAATACAATTCTATGAAAATTAAAACTTTGCACAAAGCACACAAAATTTTATGAATATTTTAAATGAAAACAGAAAATTTGTTAAAAACTTATCGTTTTTGATGCTAATTATGCGTAGTTTTGAAATAAAGCAAAATTTGATTTTATAGAAAATCATCTTTCCTTATATTTACAACCGAATTCTTATAAGACCATTTTATAAAACAATATTATTATCCAATGAAACGAGTATTAATTGCCGAAGACAGCTCAGTGATTCAGAACTTAGCCAAAAAGATTTTGGAATTCCAGAATTTTGAAATTACTGCCGTTAAGAATGGCGAACAAGTGATGCAATTGCTCGACAAAGAAGATTTTGACATCTTGTTACTCGACATCAATATGCCGATTATGGATGGTATGGAGTGTGTAAAAGCGATTCGTGAATTGAGCGATAAATCAAAGGCAAATCTTCCTGTTGTGGCTATCACAGGCAATGCAAAAAATTATTCAGAAACTGATTTCAAAGAAGCGGGCTTTAATGATGCATTGATGAAACCTCTGAATTTTGATAAATTAGTCGAAGTTGTAAAAGGACTAACAGAATAAATCTAATGTCGAATGATAGAATGAGTGAATGATAGAATATCTTACTGACAACTATTATTCACTCATTCTATCATTCACTCATTCATTAAATTATGCAAGTAACTTTTCTCGGAACAGGTACTTCGGGCGGGATTCCCGTACTGACGTGTGGGTGTGAGGTTTGTAGTTCGCTGGATTATCGTGACAAACGCCTCAGAGTATCGGTTTGGATTGAAGTAGAAAATAAAAGTTTTGTGATTGATACGGGTCCAGACTTCCGCCATCAAGCACTTCGTGAACGAATTCCTCGAATTGATGGAATCATCTACACCCACGAACACAAAGACCACACAGCTGGTCTGGACGATATTCGTCCCTACAATTATCTGCATGGAATTCAGCATTTAGACCTTTATGGGCATCCGAGAGTGCTGGCTCAACTCAAACGTGAATTTGCGTATGCATTTGATGAACAGAAATACCCAGGTGTACCTTTGATAAATGTACATGAAATTGGTAATCAAACGTTTACAATAAAAGACACTACATTTATACCAATAGATGTTTTGCATCATCGTTTACCAGTTTTTGGTTTCCGTATCAAAGATTTTACCTATATTACTGATGTAAACTATATTTCTGAACAAGAACTGGCAAAAGCTTATGGCTCAAAGGTTTTAGTTTTGGGAGCTTTGCAACGCCAAAAACATATTTCACATTTCACACTTGATGAAGCTATAGAAGTTGCCAAGAAAGTAAATGCTGAAATGACATATTTTACACACATTAGCCATAAAATGGGACTTCATGGCGAAGTTGAAAAAGAACTTCCACCTAATATTCGACTGGCTTATGATGGTTTGAAGGTTCGATTATAATCAAAATTGCCTCAAATAAGCACTCGGTGACATTTTCATGCGACGCTTAAATTGTCGATTGAAGTTAGAGACATTATTAAAACCACTCGAAAAACAGATTTCCAATACACTTTTTTCATTGTTCTGTAGCATTCGGCAAGCGTGACCAATACGCACATCATTCAAGAAATCAGAGAAAGTTTTTCGTGTACGAAGCTTGAAAAATCTACAAAAGGCGTTGGGGGTCATATTGGCTATTTCGGCCACTTCTTCCAATGAAATTTCTCGCTCAAAGTTTTTCATCAAAAACTCAAACGTTGCATTAATCCGCTGATTATCAACTTCTTTCTGTGGAGATTGATAAGTAATACTTGATAAAAATTCTTTATTGGGCGAAATATCAATTTCATTTAAAATCTGTAAAAAAGTAAGTAATTTATCAAAACCTTGTTTATTGGCGATTGACTTTATCAAATCTGTGAGGGCATTTGCTTCATTATTTCTAATTCGGATTCCTCTCGACGCTTCTATCAATAATGCCTTCAAATGCTGAGTTTCTGGAATATCAAAGAAATTCTCTCCCAATAAATCTCCTCGAAAATAGACTGAAACCGAGTACGCACGCTGGTTTTCGGCATAATATTCTGCATCATTTCGGAAAACATGGGGTAAATTACTTCCCAAAAAGTAAATATCGAAAGGCTGAAAACGCTCTACATTATCGCCCACAAATTGCGTTCCTGTACTTTCAAGAATAAGTGTTATTTGCCATTCAGGATGAAAATGTAGCGTATCGTAAAAATACGGCAAATCATCGACCTGCACTCTAAAAGACTCAGTTTCGGTTTTTGGAATTCGGAATAATAAAGGTTTCAAAGTAAATTTTGAATGAATGACGGGGTCGCCCGTGCGATGATAGAATGACTGAATAAAAAACCTAATCAAATACTAATTTACCTTAATATTTCAATATATTTTTATTTTAAGAATAATTTAGTACAACTATCTGCGAAATTAAGATAAGTTTTCTATTATTAGCTCTATTACTTTTGCAAAAGAAATAATACATTCACTCATTCTATCAATCACTCATTCACTCATTGTAATATGAAACCATCGTGGACTGGCGTTTATCCTGCCGTAACAACTCCTTTTTTCCAAGACGAAAGCCTTGATTTAGATATGTTTAACTTCAACATCGAAAAACAAATCGAAGCTGGAGTGCATGGTATTATTATTTGTGGTTCGTTGGGCGAAAACGGAACGCTTACAAATGACGAAAAACTAACTTTGCTTGATTCAGCAAAGAAAACCATTGCAGGGCGTGTGCCGTTGGTAATTTGTATTGCTGAATGTATCACTCGTGAAGCGGTAGCTCTTGCAAAAACCTACGAACAAGCGGGTGCAGATGGTTTTATGTTATTGCCACCGATGCGTTATTCGGCTGATGAACGTGAGATTCTTCATTATTTACACCGTGTAGCTGACTCAACTGATTTGCCTGTTTTGGCGTATAATAATCCATTGGCGTATAAAAACTTTATTTCGATTCCAATGTTTCATGATTTGGCGGCAAACCCACATTTTGAGGCCATGAAAGAATCAACTGGAGATGTTCGTTACATGACAGATATTATCAATGAGTTTGGTGGACGATTCAAAATTATGTCTGGTGTTGATGATTTGGCCTACGAAAGTCTCGTAATGGGTGCTGATGGCTGGGTTGCGGGCTTAGTTGATGCTTTCCCAAGAGAAACAGTTGTGATTTATGAATTAGTAAAACAAGGTCGCTACGAAGAAGCTCGTCAAATTTATCGTTGGCACTTCCCGTTGATGCACCTTGATGTTTCGACTAAATTTATTCAAAATATTAAACTTGCTCAAGTGGCAACTGGCCTTGGTACTGAGTGGGTACGTGAACCACGTTTACCATTGGCAGGCGAAGAAAGAGAAAGAATCTTGAAAGTTATCAACGATTCGTTGGCAACAAGACCAGTTTTACCGCAGATTTAATCATGACAAAATCATTCTTTTGCATAGATGCCCATACTTGTGGGAATCCTGTACGTTTGGTGGCTGGTGGTGGGCCTAACTTGGAAGGTAAGAATATGTCAGAAAAACGCCAGCATTTTCTGCGTGAATATGACTGGATTCGTAAAGGTTTGATGTTTGAACCTCGTGGACACGACATGATGTCAGGCAGTATTTTATACCCACCCCATGACCCCGAAAATGACGTTGCGGTTTTGTTTATAGAAACCTCTGGTTGCCTTCCGATGTGCGGACATGGCACAATCGGAACGATTACGATTGCCATCGAACATGGGCTTATTCAACCTAAAAAGCCAGGTTTTGTGCGAATGGAAGCACCTGCGGGCTTAGTTCTGATTGAATATAAGCAAGAAGGAAATAAAGTAAAATCGGTAAAATTGACCAATGTTGCTTCATTTTTAGCTGCTGAAAATATAGAAGTGGAATGTCCAGATTTGGGAATATTAAAAGTTGATGTGGCGTATGGTGGAAATTTCTATGCCATTGTTGATGTGCAAGAAAACTTTCCAGGTTTAGAACATTTCAAAGCTGACCAACTAATTGCTTGGGCAAGAGTTTTACGTGAAAGAATCAACGCATCCCATACTTTTGTTCACCCTGATAATCCTACCATTAATGGGCTAAGCCATATTGAGTGGACTGGACAAGTAATTGACCCAACATCCACTGCTCGAAATGCCGTATTTTATGGTGATAAAGCCATCGACCGTTCCCCTTGCGGCACAGGAACTTCTGCTCGAATGGCACAATGGGCAGCCAAAGGCAAGCTCAAAGCAGGCGATGAGTTTATCCATGAGAGTATTATTGGGAGCAAGTTTATTGGGCGAATTGAAGGCACGACCAAAGTCGGGGAAATTGATGCGATTTATCCAAGCATTGAAGGTTGGGCAAGAATTTATGGAAATAATACCATAACTATTGATGACCAAGACGACCCTTATGCGTTTGGGTTTCAGGTGATTTAACCCCCAACCCCTAAAGGGGAGCTATTTTCGATAATTTTATGTAATAAATGTTTAAATTTGTCGAAAATAGCTATTTCAGACAATGAAAATTCAAAAATTACAACTCAAAAACTTCAAACGTTTTACAGATTTAACGATTGAAGGTATTCCCGAAAACACTAAATTAGTGTTGCTTATTGGTGCTAATGGCTCGGGGAAATCTTCGGTTTTTGATGCTTTTGAGGTTCTGAATACAATTACAAAAGGCGAGTTAGTTGATAAGAATACCCTTTACTACAAAAAGAATAATTCAATTTCATCCACTCTTTACATTCTAAAAAATGATGGAGATATTGATGTAAACCTTTTTCATCCAGATAATAGTGTGAATTTTGGGTGGTCAGGAAAAAGCAATTTTTACGGCAGAACAAGTTTCAGACAAATATCAAGGTTGACAAAAACAGTTTTAGGGAGTGATTTATCCACTCAAAATGATGCTGACCGCCCAAAAACCTACATTGACCGAGATGAGCGTTTTGAAAATGACATTGAAAACATGCTTAGGGATATTCTTAAAAATGTCTTTTCAAGCATTGATTCAAGTAAGTATTTAAGAGAAAAATATGTCTACCCAATCAACCAAGCATTACATAGAATATTTGATAACGACCATAATATAGAGATTGAACTACTTGAAATTATACCCCCATTGGAAGGTAAAACTGCTGAGATCAATTTCAAAAAAGGCAATTCTGAAATTCATTATAATTTATTAAGTGCTGGTGAGAAAGAAGTAGTGAATATTTTATTCAATTTATTGAGTAGAAAAGATTTATTGCAGGATGCTATTTTATTTTTTGATGAAATGGACTTGCATCTAAATACTGCCATTCAATATAATTTGCTAAAAGAAATCACCGAAAACTGGATTCCAGATAATTCTCAACTCTGGACAGCTTCTCATTCTTTGGGCTTTATTGATTATGCCCGTAAAAGTAACAATGCAGCTATCATTGACTTTGATTCTCTCAATTTCGATGTAGCTCAAACTCTTTTGCCACAATCAAAAGAAATGCTTGATGTATATGATATTGCAGTGCCCAAAAGTATGCTTTCTCAACTTTTTAAAGGTCAAAAAATTATTTTCTGTGAAAATAAAAATGATGAGTGGTATAACTTATTGGGGATTGATAAAACAATTTTTGTAGGAGGAAAAGATTCAAGAGATGTTTTTTTACATATCAAAAAAGACAAAAATAATCATGCTTTAAGAGACCGTGATTTCTTGTCAGATAGTGAAGTTTTAGCAATAAAAAAAGATTTTCCAAACTATCATATTTTAAAGTATTATGATTTTGAAAATTACCTCTATCACCCTGAAAATATAGCAGAATTTTCTCCAGAAGGATTTGATAAACAAACATATATCGAGGAAATAATC
Source organism: Emticicia sp. MM (assembly GCF_001649495.1). Lineage (NCBI taxonomy): Bacteria > Pseudomonadati > Bacteroidota > Cytophagia > Cytophagales > Leadbetterellaceae > Emticicia > Emticicia sp. MM. The sequence goes on from NZ_LXHX01000098.1 coordinate 23,079, forward strand.
CGACAAAAAAACATTAAAATTTTCAATATTCTTACAACTGTTGCTTCATCAAGACAAACTTACGAAGAGTTCAAAACTAATGAAAAATTGAAAGACAAAGAAGTGGATGCTATTGTTGAAGATTTTAGAAGTGATGATTTTGAGCGTTTTTATAAGTTTTTTGATATGAAAGTGCAATTCAATAAAAGCTATTTAACAAAATTTAATCTGAGCAAAGAAAAATTAGTTTCAACCAAATGGTTTAAAGCTAAAATTCAAGAAATTATCAAATGAAAACAACCATCATCGGCAGCGGAGTAATTGGCTTATTTTCAGCATATTACCTCAACAAACAAGGATACGAAGTCACAATTATCGAACGCTCAAATGGCGATGATAGCTGTTCGATGGGAAATGCAGGAATGATTGTTCCGAGCCATTTCATTCCATTGGCGGTACCTGGAATGATTGAAAAAGGTATCAAATGGATGTTCAATTCTGAAAGTCCTTTTTATGTAAAGCCTCGCCTTAATCTTGATTTACTTTCGTGGGGATTGAAATTTTATCAAGCAGCCAATAAAAAGCAAGTTGAACGAGCGATGCCTGCCCTTAGGGATATTAGTTTATTGAGTAAAGCCCTCTATCAAGAGTTAGCCAAAACACCCGATTTTGATTTCTCGTTTGAAGAAAAAGGCTTGATGATGCTTTGCAAAACCGAACATAGTTTTGAAGAAGAAGTGGAAGTTGCTCACCAAGCCAACGAACTTGGATTAAAAACGAAAGTTCTTTCTACCAAAGAGTTACACGAATTTGAACCCGAAGTAAAACCCGATGTAGCAGGAGCAATTTTCTACGAAGGCGATGCTCATTTGTACCCAAACCAATTAGTAAGAAACCTAAAAAAATACCTCGAAAATAAAGGCGTAAAATTCCTTTACAACACCGAAGTAACAGGCTTTGAATTTGAAAAAAGTGAGATTAAAAAAACAAAGATTAAGCAAATAGTAGGTCATACAACTCAGAATTCAGAACTCAAAACTCAGAACTTAATTATCGCTACTGGCTCGTGGTCACCACTTTTGGCAGATATGCTCAATATTGGACTTCCAATGCAAGCGGGTAAGGGGTATAGCGTAACTTACGAGCAGAATGAAGGTAAAAAACTCAATATTCCATCTATTTTACTGGAAGCGAGAGTTGCTATTACTCCAATGTCTGACAATTTGATACGTTTTGGTGGAACGATGGAAATTGGCGGTTTGAACGATGAAATAAATATGAATCGTGTGCGTGGCATCATCAAGGCTGTGCCTAACTTTTTCCCGAATTATGACATAAAAATGCCACAAAAAGAACAAGTTTGGTATGGTTTACGCCCGTGTTCGCCCGATGGGTTGCCTTACATTGGACGAACAAATAAGTATAAAAACCTCGTGATAGCATCGGGTCACGCCATGATGGGGCTTAGCCTTGCTCCTGCTACGGGCAAATTAGTTCAAGAAATAATCGACAATCAGAAAAATAGCATCGACATTGACCTTTACAAACCTGAGCGATACGATTAAAATTGTTGCATTTGTTTCAGATTGTTGCAAATTGTTTTCTTAGTTTTACACACAAACAATTTGCAACAATCAAACTTTATCAACAAATGAGTTTTACTTGCCAAAAACATCTATTTTCTATTGAAGAAGGCGTAACTTACCTCAACGGAGCGGCCTACTCTCCTACCCTTAAAAGTTCGGTCGAACGAGGAGTTGATGGCATTCAATTAAAAGCATCGCATACGCATCTCATTAAAGGTAGCGACCATTTTTCTCTTCCACAGAAAGTACAAAAACTTTTCGCTCAACTCATTAACGAGTCTGATTATGAACGAATTGCGGTTATTTCTTCAGTTTCTTATGGGATGGCCGTTGTGGCAAATAATGTGCATCGCTTGCCCAATCTTTCATCAAAAAAGCACATTATTCAAATTCAGGATGAGTTTCCAAATAATGTTTACGCCTTCGACCGAGTTTGCCAAAAACATGATTTGACTTATAAAACCATTGCCAAACCTGATATTTTAGAAAATCGTGGTGGACTATGGAATCAGGCCATTTTAGAAGGTATCAATGCCGAAACTGCGATGGTAGTTATGCCACATATTCATTGGATTTACGGCGTAAAGTTTGATTTGGTAGCCATCTCGAAGCGATGCAAAGAAGTGGGTGCTTTATTAGTAATTGACGGTACTCAATCGGTTGGAATGCTTGACTTTGATATTCAGAGAATTCAACCCGATGCTCTCATTTGTGCAGGTTATAAATGGCTTTTAGGACCATATAGCATAGGAGTAGCTTATTTTGGTGAGTTTTTTGATGAAGGTGTACCCGTTGAAGAATCTTGGATGCACCGAGCCGAAAGCGATAATTTTGCCCAACTCATTCGCTACGAACGAGCTTACCGACCAAAAGCACAACGCTATAATATGGGCGAACACACACAATTTATTCAAGTACCAATGCTTGAAGATTCTCTTACCCAGCTATTAACATGGGGCGTGAATAATATGCAGAATTACTGTGCAGAAATCATCGAAAAACCATTAATAGCACTTCAAGAATTGGGTTGTTGGGTAGAAGATTCGGCCAATAGAGCAAATCACTTATTGGGTATAAATTTACCACAAACAATTAATAATCAAGCTTTTACTGAACAGCTTTCTGCTAAGAAAATCTTTGTATCGAATCGTGGGGTAGCTATTCGGGTTTCTCAGAATGTGTATAATACCGAAGCTGATTTATGGGCTTTAGTTGGGGTTTTGAAGGAAAATCTTTAGTAGAAACTTACATTTCTTACGTTGCCCCTTTTGGTCTTGTATGATTAAAAGGGGCTTTTTGTTTTTTTAAAGCTGTTTTTGTCTAATTTGCACAACAATCCAGCTCTCAAATCTTATTTTGAAAAATATCAACCCAAAACTAAAGCCATTTACCTTGAAAACTATACTCTTTAACTTTCTTCATCTGGTTGGTTTGTATCTAAAAGCGACATTTCTATCAGCATTTTTTGTGTTTTTATCAATTCTTTTTTCATTGGTTACAAAAGCACAATCTACAAATACTTATACACCGCTTGGAAAAGGTCTTCAAACTTTGCCTCTTGATACAATTCTTGTAAAACTGGGCAGTGCCGTACAGAATATGGATGTTAAGAATGAGGTACAAATCAAACAAGAAATACTCACTACTTTAGCACGAGCTAAAGCTACCAATAATCCGTTATACATAGCTAAAGCCAATCAACAGTTGGCAAATTGGCATTATGGCAGTACGACTTCAGGAAATAAAGATTCCATTTATCATTATGATAAGCAAGCATTAACGTATTTTTTACAAACCAAAGAAAATGAACTTATTACACGGGCATACCGAAATGTGGGCTTCGACTTTGATGAAATGCAACAATTTGCTCAAGCAGAAATCTACTACTTCAAAAGCCTAAAAGTAGCTCAATCCATTGGTTATCAGAGTGGTATAAATGCCGCTCATGCAGCTTTAAGTACTCTTTATAACAACACCAAAGATTATAATTCGGCGATTAAATATTCAAATTTAGTAATTGAAGCATACAAAAAAGACAAGAAAACCCATCCTTTGATTAGAGCCTTAAATAATATCAGTGATATTTATGTTAGCATCGGACAGCCCGAAAAAGCACTGACTGCTACTAATGAAGCTTTAGCTCTTACTGCAAATTTGCCAGAAAGTGTAAAAGAATCAGAAATCATCAATGTACGAGCATGGCGTGGAAAAGCATACCGAGCTTTGAAACGATACGATGAAGCCCTCAAAGACTTTGAGTTTTCGTGGAAAGCAATGCAAAAAATAAATGGCAATGACCAAGCAAATGGTTGGAAAGGCGATATTGGAAGTATTTATCATTTGCAAGGAAAACACGCAGAGGCAATTCCTTATTTAAGAGATTACATCAATCATTTGAAAGATAAAAAAGTTTATAGTCCAGAAGAATTGAAAAAACATAATATCTGGTTGGCAGAGTCTTTAAAGGCCTTAAATCAAACAGATTTGGCTTATAAATACCTTTCAGACGGTAAGGATATTGAAATAAATTCGTTGCAACAAGAAACAAAAGCACTAAAAAATGAGCTTCGTGTAAAATATGAAACCGAACAAAAAGACCAAACGATTGCTTCACAATCGGGGCAAATTGAACAACAAAATAAGATTCAGACCTTGAGTTATGCCATTGGTGGATTATTGATTTTGCTTTTGGGTGGTTTGTTTTTAACTTATAATAACAATAAAAAGAAAAATCAGCAACTACAAGAACTCAATAATAACTTAAACATTTCTAATACTCAACTCGATAAAAGAAACGCCGAAAACGAGTTACTCCTCAAAGAAATCCACCATCGTGTAAAAAATAACCTCGAAGTAGTTTCCAGTTTATTGGCCTTACAATCAGCCAAAATCGACGACCCCGAAATTCAAGATGCCATGCTTGCGAGTCAGAATCGGGTACAAAGTATGGGGATTTTGCACCAAAAACTCTATCAAAGTGAGCATTTAGCATTTATCGAAATGAAAAACTACTTTCAGAATCTTTGTGAAAATATTCTGGACTCTTACAACGAAACCGACAGAATTAACGTAGATATAGATATGAATGAAATTGAGTTAGATGTTGATACAGCTGTTCCAGTTGGTTTGATAGTAAACGAATTACTTACAAACTCATTAAAATATGCTTTCCCGAATGGTAAAAAAGGCTCGATTAAATTAAGCCTCAAAAATCTGGATAAAGATAGTTTAAGTCTGAAAATTAGCGATAATGGTATTGGTAAAAATCTGGACACAAAAGCAAAAGGAACTGGATTCGGCACACAATTGGTCGATTTGCTCACTCGCCAAATTGATGGTAAATTTGAGCAAGAAGTAAAAAATGGCACAGTAATTTCGATTAATTTTAGACGACAAAAAGCAGCTTGAAATGTTTACTGGTTATTAGATAACTGGTTGCAACTCACTAAATAACCAATTCTCAAGTAAACCAATAAGCAATTCACTAATAAGAAGTTTCCCAGTAAGCATTCACTAAGAAACATGCAAAGCCAACTCAAAATTCTAATCGTTGAAGACGAAATGCTGATTGCCGCCAATATCGCCAATCAGTTGGAAACCTTTGGTTATGAAGTAATTGGCATCATTCCGAGAGGTGAAGAAGCGATAAAAGTAGTTCAAAATGATAAACCTGACTTAGTATTGATGGATATTAATTTGAAAGGAGAAATTGATGGCATAGAAACAGCAAAAAGAATACAACAAGAAGGACAAATTCCGATTATCTACTTAACGGCAAACAGCGACGATGAGCATTTTAATCGAGCGAAAGCGACCAATCCTTACGCTTTTCTCTCAAAACCATTCAAAAGACTGGACTTACAACGTGCCTTAGAATTGGCCTCTGTACGAATTTTACAAGAGAATAATGAGCCAAAAACCGAACAAAATGGTTTAAAATTGGAAGACCGCATTTTCGTAAAACAAAATGACCTCATGTGCAAAATTCTCATTGCTGATATACTTTATCTCGAAGCCGACCGTAATTATTGTCAAGTTTTCACGAAAGACAAAAACTATCTTTTAGTAAATACGCTCAAAAATATGGAAGAGAAATTGCCTACTCAAAGTTTTCAAAGGGTTCATCGTTCATACATTGTAAATCTGAAAGAAATCAACGAATTCAATCATAACAACATCACAGTTGGCAATAAAATTTTACCTTTGAGCAAAGAACTCAGACCAGAATTATTGGCAAGATTACAAACTATTTAAGTTATTTTATATACCTCTTCTACTGAAAGCTTGCAGATTATTGAAATTTGTAAGTTTTTTTCGTTTTTCAGCTTCGGTAAATAATTCTACCCCTTCGGACAATTTCCAGTATGCTTCGTCCTTGATGAATTTCCTAAATAAACGTATTGGTATAGTTTGGTAAAACTTTATGTGAATTTTTCAATTCATAAAAAACAAAAACCATGAAAACCAATAAACTCATTCACCTCGGTAGTAGAAAAAATATCTCGCCTGCTAACATTCTGATGCTCAAAGCTGACATCAACTACACGCTTATCTACTTAGAGAATGGAAGCAAAATCATGTCTTCGACCACACTCGGCAAAATCGAAAAGCGATTGAAGGACTTTCAGTTTTTCAGACCTAACCGTTCAATCATATTCAATCTTGATTTTATGGCAGATTTTGAAAACAAAACTCAATCGGGCAGTTATGGCAAGATTTTACTCAAAAACAATGAAAAAATAGCTCTTTCAAGACGAAAAAGTGAAGCTTTTCTAAAAATCATTCAGTGAAAAACCACACTTAAATCATTCCAAAAACAATATTTACAATGAAAAATAATTTTACAAAATCTATCTTCGGTATTTTGGCAGTTATTTGTCTTTTACTAAGTTCAAATTTGATTTTTGCCCAAGCTACTTGGCTTTCTTCTGGCAATTTTACAGCAACTTATGCTTCCAGTAACGAAACCATTAAAGTTACCAATTCGGCTGGAAGTGTAGGCGGAGGAAATGTGGTGAAGGGTTATGCTAATAACAATACGGGTGATATTACAGCCAATGCTGGATATGGAGCAATTCCTAATGCCTTTACTAATGCACCAACGGCTCAACTCTTCAAAGCCACGGCAGGAAAACCTTTTACCATCACCTTAGAGTTTGACCTCCAAAATGCCATTTTTGGGGGTACTGAATCTACCATAACGATGTTGCAAAGTGGTCTTGGTAAAAATGACCAAAATTATTCCTATGACCAATTCATCACCATACCTCAAACGAGTGCAGTGGATGTTAATGGAAGAAAAAGGTACGTATTTACGGGCACATATACCTTTCCAGTAGGTAGAACTCAAGCATGGTTAGTATTTGGTTTTAGACGGTCATTAGGAAATCCCAATGATACAAGAGACAATATGATTATACTTCCGTTTGTGGTTGAAGGAGCTTATAATGACATATCTGAGGCGAATAAAGTAAAAATCTTGGGGAGATTCAGAGAACCCGCCATTCCGCAAATGATATTACACAATCCACCAGGCGATATGAGTAGTGTTACTTTTCAAACAGCACAGGAGGCTTGTAGAAACATGAGCGAATCATTGACCACCGAAGAATCTAACACAGGTAAGCTAAACGTTACTTTGGGAATTGCAGGTTCGGCAGGTTTGTTTGTTACGACCAATTTTGAGTTTTCGGTTACGGCATCGGTCAGTGGCGGTGGAGGTAGCACCGCTATGAGGTCTAACGGACAACAAAACTGTGTTTCGATTCTAAATGCCATTTCTACAATACCAGGGTCAGCTCCTGTCAATCAAGGCTCTATTTATTTAGGATATTCGTCCGATATAGACTATGGTGTCTTTCCGAGTGTAATTATCAATACTTCTCCCACCTTAACAATCGTAAAAGACTCCTCCTTGATTTTCGGAGTAGTACCCAATTCGGCTGCACCATTTTATTATTCAAAATCAGATATTCTGGCTGATATTGCTCAAAGACAAACCATCATAGATAATCTTGCAACATTACCAAAAATCAGATACGAAGCTCAAAGCCAAATAAATATATGGCGGCAAGTATTAGCAAAAGATAGCATCAATATCAATAATCCTAACGCCGAAGTTATTACTCCGTCATTTACCTTAACTGGTAATTCTTCATCGATTTCAAACTCGGTTACACAGTCGGTATCTACGAGTGAGACTTACGATGTGAGCCATTTTCTTGAACTCGGAGCTGGAGTAAGTTTTGTAGTAAAAGTTGGTGGTTCTGGCGTAGATGGAGGTTATGAATTTAAAACTAAAAAAACGCTGGGAACATCGGTTTCTAATAGTAACAATTCAAGTACAACAATCGCTTATACGCTACAAGACAATGATGCGGGCGATATATTTAAGGTCAAAATCATCAAAGATAAAACCTATGGTACACCCATATTTTTGCTTGACCATGCACAATCACGAACCTCTTGCCCCTATGAAGGTGGTTATCAAAGAGACCAACCAAGTTTACAAATCGTAGGCTCGGCTCAAAACAACATTACCATTCCGAATGTAACTTTGGGTACACCCGCTTCATTCCAAGTCAAACTTTGTAATAATAATTCGACCGAAGCACGTAGCTATAATTTAGGTTTTGTTCCGCAGACAAATTTAAACGATTTATTGATTTCAGCGGCTGGAAGTTCGGGGTCGCAATTTGGTCCTTTTACAATTCCTGCCAACGGTTGTAGAATCGAAAATTATGATGTAAATATTGCGAGACGATTTCCTGCCAGTGGTGTAAATTTCTCAAATCTTGAACTTGAATTATATACAGCTTGCGAACCGAGTATTAAATCAAGTATCATTGCCAATGTCAGTTTTGCTGCACCTCCAGCAGCAGTTGTAACCACTAATAACACCGAAGTTTGCTCTGGTTCACCTGTCACACTAACCGCAACTTGCCCCGTCAATTATGCCATAAACTGGTACACTTCATTTACTGGCGGTTTTGTCGTGGCGAGTGGCAGCAGCGTAAGTCTAAGCCCAACAGCCAATACGGTATATTATGTTGGTTGCGAAAGTACCAATCATGTACCACCGAGAGTTGCGAGCAAATTAGTTTTGGTAGGTTCACCTTCTACGGTTTTGAATTTAACTTCAAACTTTACAACAAGTACATTACAAATAGCCAATACAACCATTATAGCAAACAATAAGATATTCTCGCCAGCAAGTGTAACGTATAAGGCAGGAAAATCACTCTCATTTAACCCTGGTTTTGAGGCAAAAGCTGGGAGTAATTTTATGGCAAGGATTGGTGGGTGCGGGAATTAATTGACTAAGAATTTATTAAGATTTGAATCTTAACTATTATAACCAATCCAATTGTGGCAGTATTTTTAATCATTTATTAGGTCAAATGGCAAACCTCCTAATAAAAAATACTGAGAGTTTACCATTCGCTAAAGTTTCAATAGATAACTTTGAAGTAACTCAAGTAAGGTTTATCTTTAAGAATAACACAAACTCACTTATCTTTAAGCATAAAAGCATATTTGAGCCATTTTTTTCATCAACAACCACTTTTATTTACCCTAATTTCAAATTCAAACGAATGATAACAATCCAAGATTGGGAACTCAATAAGGAAAAATGGTTAGATAAAGACCTTGCTTTAATGATTTCGGATAAAGACTGGAAAGCAAGAACTCAGAAGGGCGATATTAAAATTTGGCAAAGGTCTTTTCCCGATGATAAAAACGACCTTTTCCGTTGGCGACTACCCAAAGTTGCCGCCAATCATAATGAAGTTTTTGATGTTTTTACCAATAAAATGGTTGATTATCATCATTATTGGACAGCCGAATATTCGGGCGGTTATCTTGTAAAAGAAATTGATGAAAACACCCAAATTATCTACCAACAATTCGACCCGAATAAACCATTTATTTCAAAGCGAGACCTTTTGTATATTCAATGGTCAAGGAAAATTGATGAAAAAACTATTCAAAGCAGTTTTAGGTCAATCGTTTGGGAAGAAATGCCATTACCAAAAGGTTTTGAAAGAATTGATTGGTGGGGAGGGCATCTTTTTGAGGCAAATGAAGATGGAACAAGTCAATTAGTATTGATTGACAGAGAAAATCAAGGTGGATTTTTTCCATCATTCCTGATGAACAAAATAATGCCACAATACCTCATACACCAATTTGAAAGTATTATTAAGTTTTTTGAGAAAGGAGGAGTAAAAACGCATGAAAAATTACCAAAATCTCAAAATACTGCTCTAACAAATAAAAACTAAACACCCTAAATCAAATCAAAATGACACTCTTTAATTGGCTGTCCCAACATCAAGCTATCATTAATCAGATTTGGGTATTTACACTCACCTCAACAGTAATTCTATACGTTGCGTGCAACCTACTGCCTGATAGAATCGTCGGGAAGTATTTGCCTTTACACAACGTTTTCAAACCTGAAACTAATATTGATTTAGACTATCAGTCAATCGGTTATGTACTTTTACATACTACTTGGGCAACAAAAATTACTCATTCTACCATCATCATCGAAGCAGTTTTATGGTTTATTATTTTTGAAAGTTGGCATTGGAGCGTTCCACTTATCGCACTAATTACCATTTTGATTCAATCTGTCTTTATTGGCGATAAAAAGTTTGGCCTTTTTTTTATTATCATTGGAATCCTTACCTATTTAACAGCTATTTTTAGTATCCAAATCATTGGTCTATCAGATTCAATTTTAGTCTCAAAAACATTCTTGATGCTGGGAGGATTGATGCGAATGCTGAGCCATTCGGCAGAACTCATACCACCACTTTTAATCAATAATACTGACCAATTTGAGAAATTAGACCCTAAAAAAATCACATTCAGATTATTACTTTCTTCACCTATTGGCTACATCGGCGAATTTGGTAGCAGCTTACCCAATCGAATTTTACCGATTCAAGTAAACTGCATTTACCAAACTATTTTTGGTATTGCTCCTGCAAAAAACTTGGGTTGGGGTGAAGTCAAAGAATCTGCTAAAATGGTTTTGACAGGCGGTTATTCAAAATTAAGTTCACTGAAAAGTTATTATAATAGTGTGATTAAAAATTAAGTTGTGAAAATTATATTAAAACAAAAAATGCTCTATTCTTTTCTGAATAGAGCATTTTTTGTAAATTTTGATTATTTACCATTCACAATTGGCGAAACCTTAGTTCCAATCAATTCGATGGCTTTCATTAATTTTTCGTGTGTAAGCCCCGCATTATCCATTTGGAATGTTACTCTCGTAATTCCACCCAATGCTTCGCTGTGCCGAAGTATTTTCTCCGCTACTTCTTCTGGATTTCCGATTAAAAATGCTCCGAGTTTGGTGGTTTGAGAATCAAAATGCGAACGTTGAACTGGTGGCCAGCCTCTTTCTTTACCAATATTCGTAAACATTTCAGCATAGCCTGGGTAAAATTCTTCGTGAGCTTCTTCTGTAGTTTCGGCTACATAACCCAATGAATGTAAACCGACTTGCAGTTGATCAAGCGAATGACCTGCTTTCAAACCTGCGTTTCGATAGAGGTCAATCAATGGTCTGAAACGGTGCGTTTCTCCGCCAATAATTGCCACCATCAATGGCAAACCCAACATACCAGCTCGCACAAACGATTGTGGAGTTCCGCCCACCCCTATCCAAATCGGTAGTTTTTCTTGCAATGGTCTCGGATAGATGGCTTGATTATAAAGTGCTGGACGAAACTTCCCTCTCCAACTTAAAACCTCATTTTCTCTAATTTTAAGTAAAAGGTCGAGTTTTTCGGTAAAAAGTTCGTCATAATCTTCTAATTTCAAACCAAAAAGCGGAAAAGCATCGGTAAAAGAACCACGCCCAACTACCATTTCGGCACGACCTTGCGAAATTAGATCAAGCGTAGCAAAATTTTGAAATGCTCTTACGGGGTCAATGGCACTCAAAACCGTAACAGCACTTGTCAATTTTATACGTTTGGTTCGAGCAGCAGCAGCAGCCAAAATCATTGTTGGTGCCGAATCAAGAAATTCTTTGCGATGGTGTTCTCCAATACCAAAAACATCGAGTCCAACTTCATCGGCTTTTTCGATTCTTTGCAATAATTCCCTTATCGACTGTTCGCTACTTATCGTTTCGCCTTGATTATTCTTTAAAACTGCCGCAAAACTATCAATTCCTATTTCCATTTTTATGCAACCACTCCTTGTTTTTCTTTCACTAAATCAACCAGTAACTCAATCCAAGCGTCAGAATCATTCAAACTCTCAACCAACTGCCAGTGTTCGCCACCATTTTCTTCAAATAATTCTTTATATTCTTCTCCTACTTCAAGCGTAGTTTCTAAGCAATCAGCCACAAAAGCTGGCGAAAATGCCAAAACTTTTTTGATACCTTGCTTAGCAAAACCTTTTACAACATCCTCAGTATAAGGTTGAATCCAAGTTTCACGACCAAGTCTCGACTGGAAGCAAGTTGTATAAGTTCCTTCTTTCAAACCTAATTCTTTAACTAAAAGGCGAGTTGTTTCAAAACATTCAGCACGATAACAATGCTGATTCATGGCAGTAATTGAATCACAACACGAACCGAGCTTACAAGTATTTCCAGTACAGTCGCCCTTACGTATATGACGTGCAGGAATTCCGTGATAACTAAAAATCACATGCTCATAATCATTCTCAGCCAAATGCTTTTTTCCCATTTCTGCAAAGGCATTGATAAATTTTGGATGATTGTAGAAGTAATTTAAGAACTTAATTTCGGGAATTACTTGCCACTTCGTCACGATTCGCATTACTTCTTCGTAAACCGAACCAGTTGTAGCCGAAGCATATTGCGGAAAAAATGGGATCACGATGATATTACTCACACCCATTTCTTGCAATGCTTTCAACCCCGACTCAATACTTGGGCTTTGATAACGCATTGCCAATTTCACCACATATTCGTCGCCTAATGCTTCTTGCAATTGTTTTTCGTTGGCTTCTCCGTAGATTTTCAATGGTGAACCATTCTCTGTCCATAATTCTTTATAAATTTTGGCAGATTTTGGCGAACGGAATGGTGCAATAATCAAATTGACCAGCATCCAGCGAGGAATAAAAGGAAAGTCAATTACTCGACCATCCATCAAAAACTCTCTCAAATATTTCCTTACATCAGGCACACTCGGACTATCGGGAGTACCTAAATTTACTATCAAAACTCCTGTTTTTCCAACCATTTCTTCAAGAATGAAGAATGAAGAATGAAGAATGAAGAATGATGGATTTCTTATAAAAAAATTAAAATATTATCTCTTTATGTTTACTTCCGCATTCTTAAATCTCAATTCTTAATTCTTAATTTTTTAATTTTAAAACTCTATTTTATCTTTTTTCTTATTATAATCTTTTGCTTTACTGAAATCGGGCTTTTTGAAATCGGTATAAATTGATTCTGGTAAAGCTTCAAAAACCTTAATTTCAGTTAAATCACGGTCGCCACGCTCGCCTGACAAGATAATTTTACCATAAGGCTTGTATTCTGTCCATGGACGAGTAAAACCTGGTTTTTCGTCAGTTGACTTTGCAAAATATGCCCATTGAGTCAATAAATTACTTTCTTTTTCAACCCAAACTTTATACATATTGTTTGGAGTATTACCAACTTCTTTAAAAGTCATCTGCAATAAGTACGCTTCTTTACCTGCTTCGGTTTTATCTTCGCCCAAATATTTAAGCGTTACTCCATTATCTCTCAATTTGAATGGCATCGTGAGCCAATATGAATCATTAATCCAAGCACCTTTGCCTACCTTCATATATTTCTTAACCGAATCGGCGGCTGTTTGTTCGGCTCCGTACTTAAAAACTTTTCCTGTATCAGTATTAATATTCATTAAAATTACTGATTTATCTCTCGGAAAATCAATTCTGACATTTCCCGTCCATTTGTCCCAAGTGAGGGTTCTTGCTCCAAAAAAATTCCAAGTAATATGGCGGGTTTCGTCCCAAGCTTTTTTACCTCCCATCGCTGTCATTACTTTATCAGCTATTTCGATGGCCTTTGCATCCGAAGCTTCTTGTGCTTTGATTGATTGGCTAAAAAAAGCCACAATACAAATAAATAGTAGTTTTTTCATTGAGTTATTGTCTTAAAGGGTTGATTTTTCTGAAGGTTTAATATAAAGAAAATAAGTAATAATTGGGTTTAATTTTGATTATGAATTAAACAACAAATTAATTTTATTGAAGCATACCGTTTAATAAGTATTTACTAAAATAAATATTAAATCATTTTGCGAATATTCGCTTTCTGCATTAACTTTGTTATATCAATACAAACTCCAATAAAAATGAATACTTCTACCATTTCATCGACACCAGCAATGCCCATCTCTAATGAAACTGTAAATATTATAGATTTGTTACGAGTGATTGGTATGCAAGAAGTTACAAACAACGTTTTTACATTACCAAAAAAGAAGAAAAAATAAAACGAATGACGATTTACGAATGACGAATTATGAATAATTTCTCGCAGAGCCTGCTTTAATTCGTAAATCGTCATTCTACTAATAGGCTCTCACCAATTTGCCTTCCATAAAGTTCACGAATGCACGGTTTACTACTCTATTTCCGCCACGAGTTGGATAATTTCCTGTAAAATACCAGTCTCCGATATGATTTGGACAAGCCTTGTGCAGATTTTCAACTGTCTGATAAATCATTGCGACCTCTGCTTTCATGTTTTCAGGTGTCACAATTTCGGCAACTTTCTGTGAAATTTCTTCATCAGTAAATTTGTCGTATAATTGCTTCACGAAATTTTGTTCATAAGCATTATCAGTTTGCAATGCACCTACACTTTGTGCATAAACCTCATGCTTCATATATTCTATACCGTTCTGGCGAAGTAAATCAAGCATAGCTCTGAAAGCCACAAATTCTTTCATCTTCGACATATCAATACCATAGCAATCTGGGTAACGAATCTGCGGAGCCGACGAAACAATGATTACTTTCTTAGGCCCAAGACGGTCAATCATTTTCAAGATACTCTTTTCGAGGGTTGTTCCACGCACAATTGAGTCATCAATCAAAACTACGGTGTCGATGCCTTTACGCACAACTTCATACGTCATTTCGTACACGTGCGAAACCATTTCGTCACGTTCATCATCATTAGTGATAAAAGTACGAAGTTTTACATCTTTCGATACTAATTTTTCGATTCTCGGACGGAAAGACAATACTTTCTTGATTTCTTCGGGCGAAAGATTGCCTTCGGTGATGCGTTTCAAACGCCAATCGGACAAATATTGTTCTAAACCTTCCACCATTCCGAAAAACGCACTTTCAGCCGTGTTCGGAATATAGGAGAATACTGTATTTTCAAGGTCATAATTGATTTCTTCTAAAATTTGCGGAATCAATAATTGACCGAGTTTTTTACGTTCTTCGTAAATTTGAGGGTCAGAGCCACGTGAGAAATAAATACGCTCAAAACTACACGATTTTTTCTCCAATGGTTTCATTATCTGAAACTCATTGTATTCGCCATGCTTGTCAATAATCAAAGCATTGCCTGGCTGAACTTCTTTAATATCATCATAATTGGCATTGAAAGCAGCTTTAATAGCTGTTTTTTCAGAAGCCACAATGACCACTTCATCATTTGCCCAATAATAAGCAGGGCGAATACCCGCAGGGTCACGCACCACAAACGAAGCACCGAAACCCGTCACACCAGCCATTGCATAGCCACCGTCGAAATCACGGCACGCACGGTGCAGTACTCTTGGCAAATCCATGTTATCTTCGATGATGTCTGAGAGGGCGGGGTTTTCGTAGATACCTTTGAAACGGTCGAATACTCTTTGGTTTTCTTCGTCGAGGAAGTGTCCGATTTTCTCCATTACGGTTACGGTATCTCCCAAGTCTTTCGGGTGCTGACCCAATTTTACTAATTTATGGAAAAGTTCTTCGGCATTAGTCATGTTGAAGTTTCCTGCTACCAACATATTTCGGCTACGCCAGTTGCTCTGACGCAACATAGGATGGCAATTTTCGATTTCGTTTTTGCCGTGTGTACCGTAGCGAAGGTGTCCGAGCCAAACTTCACCTGAGTAAGCTACATTTTCTTGCAACCATTCGGCATTTTTGAATTTGTCGGGATTGTTGCGAAGAACATCTTTGTATTTCTCGTTAATCTTGTTAAAAATATCAACAATCGGTCGATTTTCAACGGAACGGTATCGACTTATGTAACGATGGCCAGGGGCAACATCAAGTTTTACATTTCCGACTCCTGCTCCATCTTGGCCACGATTCGATTGTTTTTCCATTAAAACGTACAATCGTTGAATGCCATAAAGGGGCGTACCGTATTTGTCGATGTAGTATTGAAGTGGTTTGCGAAGACGAACAAGGGCAATGCCACATTCGTGTTTAATTGCGTCGCTCATTGAGAATTTTTGGAGATTGGTTATGCAAAGTTCTAAAGAATATACGTCCCTTGCAAAGAAAAAGTTCTATTTGTTTTAAGAGAATGTTAAGGTTATTGAGGAGAAGTTTACATTATCTAAATATAAGGAAATGTTTTCTTTGAAAAAGGCTAATTTATGCCAATTTTAAACTTTCAATTAGATTAATTAGCCCACTCGGACGCATAAATAGATAGATAATGAAAAACAGAAATATCAACAAAAAGCCTTTACGAATAAAACCAATTTGATAGTAGCGAACTCCAATTTTAGGTTCTTTAAAAATCATAAAATAAGGAATCTTGATATAGTAAAATATCGAAATAGCAGTGTTTAGAAGGCCAAAAATCATTACAATCAGCAACATATTACTGCCCGATGACTGGTAAGATTCCCACAGAGCAGTAAAAAGAAGTAATTTTCCTGTAAAACCTACGGTTGGAGGTAGCCCAACCAAGGCAATCATAATTATTACGGCCGCCAAGCCCAAAAATATATTTTCCTGCCCAAGACCTCGCAGACTTTCGAGTTCGTAGCTCTCAGTTTTTAAAGCCAATAAATCTATCAGTAAGAATGCAGCAAGCGTAATAAAAAGATAAGTAGCTATATAAAAAATTGTTGACTGAATGCCTATGATATTGGTAGCCAGCAAACCCACCAACATAAAACCAGCATGAGCAATCGTTGAATAACCGAGCATTCGCTTGGTATTGGTTTGCCACAAAGCCGATAAATTTCCAATCGTGATAGAAGCCATGATTACGATAGCCATTATCATTCGGAAATCGATACTCAATGAAGAAAACAGGCGAATCAAAACCAGTACAACGGCGGCTTTTGGTGCAATTGAAAGAAATGCTACGATAGGCGTTGGAGTGGCTTCATAAACATCAGGTGTCCAACTGTGAAATGGAACAGCCGAGAGTTTAAAGAGTAGTCCACCAATGGTCATAAAAATGGCAATTTGGGCAATCCAAGTAGGGTTTTGACCTAAAAAAGTAGCAAATTCTTGTCCAACAAAATTGAGTGTACCTGTCATGCCATATAATAACGAAATACCATAAAGCATAATTGCCGAACTCGTTGCTCCGAACAAAAGGTATTTGATACCAGCTTCGCTATTGTTTTTTCCTTTATTGAAAACCACCAAAATATATGAGCAAATAGAAACCAGTTCGAGCGAAACATAAAGCATGAGCCAGTTCGTTGTCATGGTCATGATAAACAATCCCCAAACCAAAGCCATAAAAATGGCGTAGAACTCCCCTACTACTTTATAGCCTACCACCCAAACATGAATCAAAACTGCTACTGATGCTATCGAAATGATAAGTTTGAAGAATAAACTGACGGAATCTAAATATATCAGCTGACCAAAAAGTACACTTCCCGACTCAAAATATTGTTTATAAAATCCAAAAAAAGCATAAAACACAAAACCAATACTAATTAAGACACTGATTATAAGCACATTAAAAAGTACGTAGGTACGTTCGGTATCTAATTTTTGGGAAAAAGCAATAGCGGCTACTATTACCAAAAATACTACTCCAAAGAGTAAGTCGGGCAATAGTACACGTGAACTAAAGAGAATATGTGATAATTTTTCGAGCATTGAATACTTTGTGGCTTTGGCTATAAAAAAGTGTGGCAAGTCTGACATTCAAATCTGACCATAAAAAATAAAGACGTGCCACACTTACTTTATCTTTCTAATTTAAAACCCATTTAAAAATGCTTTCACTGATTCGCCTGAAATATCAAAAATTAGGCTTGGGAAAATTCCAAAAATGATTGATAAGGCCGAGAGCGAATAAAGCATAACTATTTCACGGAAATCAAGGTCTTTCATGTTTTCTTCTTGGTTACGGTTTGCCCAAAATGTCCCAAAAAACATTTTTTGTAATGTCCAAAGAAAATAACCAGCCGAAAGTACAATTCCCAGCATAGCAAGCATCGAAACCCAATCTGGTAAAATTTCCGACTGAAAACCGCCCATGATTGTAAAAAACTCACCCATGAATCCTGGTAAGGTCGGCAAACCTAAAGCTCCGAAAAATGCCACCGTAACTGCCAATGTAAAATACGGCATGGCACTTGACAAACCTCTGAAATTCTCGATAAGTCGGTTATGCGTTCGGTCGTAGATAACTCCAGCCACCAAAAACAACATTGCTGAAACCAATCCATGTCCGAACATTTGATAAATTGCTCCATTTACACCTTCAACGGTCATTGAAGCCAAACCTAAAAGCACAAATCCCATGTGAGATATGGACGAATAGGCAATCATTTTCTTCAGATCTTCTTGGGCAAGGGCATTGTATGCACCATAAATAATTGAAATAACGCCCGCACCTGCAACAATATAAGTAAATTGGTAGGCTATATCAGGGAAAAAGCCATAAGCAATACGAATAAAACCATACGCTCCTACTTTCAATAAAATCCCTGCTAAAACTACCGAAACTGGCGTTGGGGCTTCAACGTGGGCATCGGGCAACCATGTATGAAAAGGTACAGATGGCAATTTTATACCGAAACCAACAATTAATAAAACAAAAGCAAAGAGTCGAGCTGGCATTCCGAAAATCATTTGCTTTTCGATTGGATGTAGGATGCTATGAGGAATATAATTTTTAAAGTCGGTCAATTGTCGAAAATCAAAGGTATGAACCGTTCCGCCCATTTCTTGAGAGAAAAACGAATCTTGCACCGACATCGACAAACCAATCATCACAATAAGAATGAAAATCGAGCCAACCAAAGTATAAATAAAGAATTTAATGGCTGCATATTCTCGACGTTCACCTCCCCAAATTCCGATTAAAAAATACATCGGAAGCAACATGAACTCAAAAAACAAAAAGAATAAAAAGAAATCAAGTGCCGCAAAACAACCAATAATACTACCCGAAAGCAATAGATAGAGCGAATGATAAGCCTTCTGGCGGTAACCGATAGTAAAAGATGAAATAGAGCCTATCAACAATACAATTCCCGAAAGTAGAACCATCGGCATATTAATTCCATCGACTCCCAAAAGATAATCAATCGAAAGTACACCGAGGTTTCCGAGGCTCATCCGAATCCACTCATGTTGCTCAATGAATTGATAATCAGATAATTGTCTATCAAAATTATTATAAAGCGTAAAAATATTGAGTAAATTAATGACACTCACGATTAACGAAATCCAACGAAATGAATCTCGGTAAGTGCTTGGCAACAACAACACCATCACCGAACCAGCAAAAGGTAGAAAAATGAGTGTTGAAAGTAAAAAATTATTCATGTTTATATTAGACGACGGTCCATAGTCGATGGACGACAGTTTTTTTATAAGATAATTTTGTCAGACAATGACAGTAACTTTTTCTATAATCTATTGACTGTGGTCAGTGGACTAAAAAAGCAAAAGAATCATCATTAATACCAAACAAACAAAAATCGTTATGATATAAGTTTGAGCCTTTCCGTTTTGAATTTGACGAGTATATGAGCCAATTTTTGCCGTTGTATAGGCTACCAAACCCACAAAGCTATCTATGATATTTCTTTCAAACCAATGATTCAAGGAAGCCCAAGCGATTGTCAGACTACCAACCGAATTTACTGCTCCATCAATTATCTTTCTATCAAAAAAATTGATTTTTGGACTTATCCAAAGTAAGGGTTTTATGAAAACAGTTTGGTATAGCTCACTCAAATAATAGTTTTTAAATATAAACTTAGCAATCGTCCCCCTCGGTTCAAGTCCCTCATTATCAAGTCGATAACTTTCTTCTTTTGTGAAAATGTAGCCTAAAAGTACACCATTGAGTGCCACCAAAATTGCAATGTATGCCACCCATTGATAACTTGTGGCCTCGTGGTGGAAAGTATGAAAAAACCAACTACTCTCCGCCGAAAATGGATTTATGGCAAAAACAAAGCCAATAGAAGCGATAGCCATAACGATTGCTGAAAGCTCCATTGGACCAATTTTAGATAAGAAATCAAGCAAGTCACCTTCTTCAGAATGTCTGATTTCAGCTTGTTGGCGTTCTTCATCATCTTCTACATTGATAATTCCATCAATTCGTTTTGCCACATTTTTATATAAACTTTTTGCACTTGAAGAAATCAGTTCGAGTGGATTATCTTCACGCTCCAAAAAGACTAAAAATACTTGTCGCATCATGTAATAAGCACTCATTCCCGAAACTACTAAACACACAGCAGGTATGATAAAATATGCTTGTTTAGGTTGATGTGAAGCCCACTCAAAAGCCGCAACAACAATTGCATCTTTCGATAAAAATCCAGAGAAAAACGGAATTCCTGCCAATGCTGCGGCACAAATTGTGTAGGTATAGTAAATAATTGGAATTTCTCGGCGAAGATTGCCCATTTTACGCATATCTTGCTCGTGGTGCATGTGGTGAATCACCGCTCCTGCCGACAAAAACAAACCTGCTTTAAAAAATGCGTGAGTAACTAAGTGAAAAAGTGCGGTATTAACTGCCCCAACTCCGATTCCGACCACCATCAAACCTAATTGAGAAATCGTTGAAAATGCTAAGAGTTTTTTAATATCATATTGAACAAGTGCCGAACACGCTCCAAAAAACATCGTCAACATACCCACAACGGCCATTACGATGAGTGTATCTGGAGATAATATTGGTTCGATTCTGGCCATTAGAAAAATACCAGCCGCAACCATCGTAGCAGCATGAATCAATGCCGAAACTGGCGTTGGGCCTTCCATGGCATCGGGTAGCCATACTTGCAAGGGCAACTGAGCTGATTTGGCGACACATCCACAAAAAAGCAATAAACCAATAGTTGTCATTATCGGACTGTTCAATGATGCAGCCGACATAAGCTGAGCTTTATCGACAATTGCCGTCACATCAAGCGTACCAAAATATCTGTAAACCAATAATATCCCAATAAAAAAGCCAATATCACCAATTCTGTTCACCAAAAATGCTTTCATAGCGGCATTGGTTGCTGATTTTTTCTCGTACCAAAAACCTACTAATAGATAAGAACACAAGCCCACCAATTCCCAAAACATAAAAATCATGAAGAGATTTCCCGAAATGATGATGCCAATCATGGCCAATATGAACAAATTGAGATAAGCGTAATAACGACCAAAACTTGGGTCGCCTTGCATGTATTTGAGTGAAAAGACCTGTACCCAAAGTGCTATAAACTGCACTAAAAAGTACATCAAATACGTGAGGTCATTGAGCAGAATATCAATCGTAAAGAGTTTATCGCTGATATAAAACCAATTATAAGAAATCACTTCGCCCGAAATATCGCTTAAGCGAATACCCATTGAGAAAAGTACACCAATAAAATTAATGAGTATTGAAAGTAAACCAATGGATTGTTCACTCAGTTGATTTCGTTTGTATAACAGAAACGAAAAACCGAATAAATAAAACAATATATTAATTAAAATGACTAATTCAGCAGACATCCAATAATGGTCTTTTTTGCAAATATCCGACCTTATAAGCGATAATGCAAAAATGAAGCCGAATTTTATATAAGAAAAACATACAGAAGCGATTTATGTTTTAACAAAAAATTATAAGTTTGTGGCATAATCTCTATTTATCCTACCATAATAGTATGAAAAAGCACTTTTTGGGTTTACGCACTACCATTTATAAAGTTTCAGATATTTCTCAAGCAAAAATTTGGTACAGCGATATTTTAGGCTTCGAGCCATATTTCGATGAACCATTTTATGTTGGTTATAATGTAGCTGGCTACGAACTCGGCTTGCAACCCGATGAAAAAAATGACGCAAAATCTGACGGAGTAATTACTTATTGGGGCGTTGAAAACGTTGATGAAAAGTATAATGAATTATTGGCAGCAGGAGCAACAACTTATGAAGCTCCAAACGAAGTTGGTGGAGGAATAATTGTAGCAGCAGTAAAAGATCCTTGGGATAATGTTTTTGGTATTATCTACAATCCACATTTTAGTTTGTAGGCTATTTCACACATCGAAAACCTACGTGCATCAACGAAGTTTCGGGCGAAGTAAAAGAGCGTCCCGAAACTCGGTAACCATGGCACCAACCTGGCTCGCAGAGAAATGAGCCACCTTTTTCTACTTTTTCAAGCGTATCGGTTGGCATAATTCCGTTAGCAATATCGGCATAATTGATTTTCCAGTTATCACACCATTGCCAGACATTGCCTGTCATATCTGTCAGGCCAAGTGGTGTTTTCCCAAAATGCCCAACGGGCGATGTATAGAAAAAGCCATCGGTATTTTTATTAAAATCAGGAAAAACCCCATTCCAAGTATTAGCAAGTGCTTTACCTTCTTTTTCTAAATCGTTTCCGAATGGATAAATTGTTCGGTCGTTTTTGGCATTTCGGGCGGCGTGTTCCCATTCTATCTCTGAGGGTAATCTTTTGCCAGCCCATTTTGCGTAAGCAGCGGCATCATACCATGATACTTGTGTAACTGGATGATTATCAGGTGCTTTCAGCTGATCTTTTCCGAGCGGATATTCCCAGTTTGCCCCTTTTTTCAATGTCCAACCTTTCGTATCTTTATCAAAAAAACCTCCATCACCAAAGTTTTCGGCGTAAGTTTTATAGTTTGTAGCCTTAACAAATTCACGAAATTGAGCCACTGTTACGGGTGAAATATCCATAAAAAAAGGCTTCACTTCTGCCCAAAACATAGGTCTTTCAAAATCCATTCCGTCAGTTGTTCCGATTTGTGTATAACCTCCTGGCACATAGACCATACCTGCGGGAATGACTAAGTTTTTTGGAATTTTTGGTTCTGGAAATGTCTTCGGAGCTTCTTTTAGGATTTTTACAGTTGGAGAAAAATCAAAAGAAGTTTGTTCTGCTTTTTTTTCAGAATTGCAGGAGAAGAGTAATTGCGTAATAATTAGAATAAATATATTTTTCATTTTTACCACTGCGTCGGCGGTCTGATATGAAACAAAGGAACACTAAGTTACACGTAGCTTTTTTATTTTTGTACTTTCATTGAAATTTTAATCAAATAACGGCCAATTCACTCCCAAAAAGAATGTTCGTCTCAAACCAGGGTAAGTTGAACTTACGTAATAGCCATTACTCGGAAAACCTTGGTTTACATGAGCAAATTTAAAGAAAAGTCTAACTTTATTGATTTTTAAATCGGCAAAAACATCGGCCACTGGTGTTCCCCAAACCTTCTGCCCATCTTGTAAGAAAAACTGGCGTGTAAGTGGCATAAAATTATTGGCATAATAGGCCGAACGATAATAAATTTCAACTCCTGCATTGATACGCAACACTTTTGCATAAATAAATTCGTAAGAAATAGTTGTATTATTAGCAAATTTTGGTGTTGGAAGTCGATTTTCGGCTGTGTTGGCGGTATAATAAGATTGATTGGCAATCAATAACCTTTTCCAACGATATTCTACACCAAGCCCCACTCTAAAAACATTAATGGCCGATGAATCCTGTCTTACTTGAGCCTTTGTATCGTAATAAATATAATTGGTAATGAGCGAGTTATAAGCACTTGGTAGCAATACAAAATTTCCTTTTTGCAAACTTGTAGAAGCATAAAGGTTAGTGGTAAAGGTTTTTGCGAGCGTTTTGTCCCAATCGTAGGCAACACTTGTAAATTTCTCGTCCAATATATTTGGTGGTACTCTCAAAATCGAAACTCCTGCCTTTATTCGGGGGCTTAAATACTCAGCTTGCAATCTCAGGTTTCCAAGCGTGTTGACCGCCCCAAGTTCCGCTTCTGCATATACCCTTCTGACGCTATCAGGAAAGAAATAATTTGCCCATCCACCTACGAGTGTCTCTGCATTTAACTTATTTGGCAAATAATTCCCTGAATCAGATCTCATCGTGTAAAAACGCTGACGTAAGTATAATCGATATGCAAAGCCTTTATAAATTCCTTTAATTCCGAACTTATTTTCAAGTAGATTATAGCGTAAATCCATCGAAAGTGTATCTTTTGTACTTTTCGGAATTACTTGATAAAAACCTGCTTTTTCAGATGAATCAGCTCCAAATTTTACATCAGTGTATAAATCTCGGCGTTTCTGATAATCTAAAATATGATATACCTGAAAACCATTCGTGAGTTTATACTGGTGATAAACATGTAATTCATTTCTCCAATCTCTTGAAGCTGCTCCACTAAGTTTTGACAAAAAATCTCGGTAATTTCCCAAACTACTTTCTGCCACAAATGCAGTGCTATCACCCAATGGCTGAATACCGCCTTGTTCGAGCGGAGCATGATTGAAGTGGTTATAACTTCCAAGAACAATATATTTTTCGTTTTTCGACTCGTAATTTGAGTGAAGCATCACCGCCCAACTATCAACTAAGCGTTCTTCACGGGTTTGTGGAGCTCCGTATTGCTTTGATGATGACATTCGTCTCACATCAAGTGTGGCATTCAGTCGAGGTTTGATGTTCTGCGAATGCGTAAAGTGCATGATTGCCGCTCCTCCGCCCGATTGCACATAATTGACATTCGTATAAGGAGATTTGGTATTGAAATAAGTAGTTTTTCGGACATCAAAGGCATACGCTCCATAAGTCAAATAACCTAAGTTTTTAGCAATATCGGTCGTTGGCGTAAAAAATAATGGTTTAATTGCCGTTCCGAGATTTCCTAAATCTTGATAAAGTTGTCCGCTACGCAAATTAAAATCGAATAAATGAAAATTGGCAAGCGTAGTATCTGGATTATAGAATGTTTTGCGATTATTCAGAATATCGTCTTCGAGGATATATTTAACGGTCTTTGTGCTATAAACTTGCTTTGTAGAATCATCAAGAATTTGGGCATAAGAAAAGCCATAAATTACTGATAATAAAAAAGTTATAAATATATGTTTTTTGTTCATCTAAATATTCAAAAGCTAAAATAGCGGTGTACTACGAACAAATCAAAGGACTTGTTCCACAAATAATAACGCAATTTACGGCAAATCTTTGAAAGGTGGGCGATGAAAAGATTGTTAATTGTTGTTAAAGATAATGTAATGGTGGTAAATGATAGTGATTTAGATTTCTCGACAAATATTTTTAGATGATCACCCAACCCAAAAACAAACCAATAAAAATGATAATATAGGTTGGCACAAGACGAGTTTGAAGCAAAATAAGCGTAAGTATGATTGTCAAATCTGAAACTAAATCAAAGGCCATTGGCTGATAGAGCGATAAAGCCGCCGCTGCAGTAAGACCAGTACTGGCGGCATTGATACCTTCGAGCGAGGCCCTGATTCCACGGTATTTTTTGAGTTCATTCCAAAAGCGTATCACAAAAAATATCAAAAATGTTCCAGGCAGAAAAATACCAACTGACGAAACAATGCTTCCCAAAACTTCGCCGCTTGTCCCCCATTCACGCATAGATAATGCTCCAACAAAAGCCGAAATTGAAAATACTGGTCCAGGGGCAACCTCAACGATAGCAACTCCCGACAAAAACTCATCGGCAGATAAATAATGTTTAAATTCCACAAACTCATTGTAGAGAAGTGGCTTCAAAATATGCCCTCCACCGAAGGCTAAACTTCCGTTACGATAAAAATTTTCAAACAAGCGTACGGGTAAATTATTGGTTATTTTACCCAAAACTACCGAAAACATAAAAACACCCAACCAAAGTATAAAATTACCCCACTCAACTTTAATCGGCTGCTTCTCCATTTTTTCATGCTGATCAAACTTAAATGAAGTTGCTAAACCTCCCAATAAAATCCAAATTGGTGTAATGTACGGTGAGGGGAATACGAAAGCCGCAATGGCAGCTAAAAGCATCAACAAAAAACTCGTTTTAGTTTTAATAACTTTTACACCGATCGAAAAAGCAGCAAAAATAATGAAAGCAACTCCCATTGGCTTGATGAACCGAGTCAAGTTTGTAAGTTGGTCTTTTTCAACGTAGGTAACTCCCAAAGCAGCCAATGTCATCAATAAAGTTCCTGGTAAAATCCATACTAAAAGCGTAAGATACGCCAAACTTGCCCCTCCTAATCGAAAGCCTATGGCAGTAATGGTTTGGGTAGAAGTTGGCCCAGGAAGTACTTGACAAAGAGCTTGAAGTTCGAGAATTTCAGCTTCGGTGATGTAGTTGTGTTTTTTTACGAGCCTATCCAAAAACATCGTCAGGTGTACTTGCGGCCCACCAAAACAAGTGAGTGCAAGTACAAATACGTCTTTCAAGAAAATGATATAACGAATCTGACGGGTTTTGGCCATGTTGTTTTGGACAGTGTTCTTACCACTAAGAGGGTGCTTAGTGCGACTTAGTGAGCTTAGTGCCTAAGTGGGTGAAATTTTAAATCTATTTTTTAAAGCCTAATTCTCTTAAACGCTCTGCTAAAAATTCGCCTGCTGTCATATTCTCATAGCGGCGTGGATTCTCAGCATCAATGCAAGATTCTAAGCAAGTCAAATCCATATCGCCACGTGGGTGCATGAAAAATGGAATTGAAAAGCGAGAAGTCTTCATTTTTTCTCGTGGTGGATTTACGACTCGGTGAATTGTTGACTTTAATTTATGATTCGTCAGACGGTCGAGCATATCACCAACGTTGATAACAATTTGTTCTGGTAATGCCGTTACGGCAATCCATTTTCCATCCAAACGTAATACCTCTAAGCCATCGGCCGATGCTCCCATCAAAAGGGTGATTAAGTTTATATCACCATGTGCGGCTGCACGCACTGCACCTTCAGGCAAAGCATCAGGATTTTCAATGGGAAAATAGTGCAAAGCACGCAAAATACTATCGCCATTACGTACTTTTTCCTCGAAGAAATCTTCCGAAAGGCCTAAATATAAGGCAATTGCACGCAGAAGTGTCTTTCCTGTGTTTTCAAAAGTCTTATAAACTTCGGTCGTATATTGCTCAAATTCGGGTACTTCAGCAGGAAAAATATTAGATGGCATATTGCCCTCAACCACTGGCTGACCAACGTGATAAAATTCTTTCAAATCGGGTTTTGTAAAACCTTTAGCAGTTTCTTTTCCTTTACCTACATAGCCACGTTGCCCCAATAGTTCGGGGAACTCATATTTAGTTTTATTTTCATCTGGTTGATAGAAAAACTTTTGAACCGCAGCGTAAAGTTTTTCACGAAGTTCGTCCGAAAGACCATGATTTTTTATAGCTACAAAACCGATAGTATTGAAGGCAGCTCCGAGGTCTTGAACGAATTTATTTTTACGAGCGTCATCGCCAGAAGTAAAGTCTGCCAAATCAAGTGACGGAATTGAGTCAAGAAGTGTTTGTTCCATAAGATGAAGATTTTTTTGGCAAAAGTAAGAAAAATCATTGATTGTGAGAAATCGGAATGCCACAATAGCATTTCTTGGACTCTTCTTCATTCATGATTCCAAAAGGAAAAACATCATTTTAAATCAAAACCAACCCGAATTTCTTAATATTTCAGCAATTAATATTCCCCAATAAGTTCCTGTTGCGTTTCCTAAAGCTCCAACTAAAATCCCAGGTAATGTAAGGTCAGTTCGATTAAGGCTTCGTGAAAGTGCCATTGCCGACGCCGAACCACCTACGTTTGCTTGTGAAGCAATCGAAACGATGTCCCAATCTTGTTTGAATAAAGCTCCTAAACCAAAAATAATAAGTCCATGCACTGTAACCAAAATTGTCACGAATATAAGTAACACAATTGCCAACGCTCCATCTTTAAGCAATGCTGGCACATCGCAATATGCCCCAATGACCGCCAAAAACAAATAAACGCCCAATAATCCAAGTAATTTATGACCTTTTAGCCGATTGACAGCTGGCATTTGAGCCAAAATCAAAGCAATGGTTGTGAGCCACAAAATAGTAGGAATTTGTGGAATCTGGCTACTTAACCAAGTCGAAAGTCGAATTCCAGCCAAACTGATTGCTATCAAAAAAGCTAAATCAAACGGACGCACACTTTCTACATCAGATGAATAATGTTGAGTTTCATTCAGCGTTTCTTCCGAAATTTCCATAAGTTTTTTTCTTGGAAACTTCTTATTTAATATCTGTGGCAAAGCCAGCGTAGCGATTACCCAAAGAGCCGTAATGATATTATCGGCAACGGTTGCGGCCGAAAAAAGGCTTCCTTGCTGTGAAACTCCATAGTGCAAGGCAACAGCATTAAAATTGATACTTCCACCGATATATGTACCCGTGTACATTCCTCCAATTGCATAGAACATTTCACCAATTTGAGATTTACCACTCACCAGCCACATGGCCAGCAAAGCACCAATCATTGTGGCAAACGACCCAATCAGAAACATCGTGAGCATTGGCTTTCCCGCTTTTTTTAAGCTACTCAAATTGACATTGAGCAACATCAAGAAAATAGAAAGTGGGGCAATATAAGCAAAAATACCATCGTATAGAGGCGTAGCGGGAGTAGATGCAGGAATGATTCCTATGTTTGCAACGATAGCTGTCAAGATTATCACCGTCAGACCAGTACCTACATGTCGGAAAAAAGGTTTTTGACAGAGCCATTCAGAAATGACAATATTTAGGCACAAAATGGCCAAAATTGAAAGTGTATCGTTAAACATATTAAGGGTTATAGGCTTGAGTTTCTGCAACTTACAGGCGTATAAATATACTGTTTTTTTCTCGTTTGTTACTGGAAAAACAAAATATTTGACAAGCTATTGTATAATTTCAGTAAAGAAACTCGAAAAGGTTTCAATACTATTTTTTTTATTTTCTTCATAAATACTTCTGCATTGACCTTCTTTAGCATTTGTTACTTCACTCAAAAGCACGCTACATAACATTTTATAAAAAAAATGATATTCTACTTATTCTTATTTATATTTTTACGGATAATCTGGGAAGCTACACAGTATTTTTGTTTACTCACAAAATCCTACAATTGTGTAACTTGCTCTAATTGATGTATAAATATCCATTTTTTAGTCTATCTATCAATTATTTTTAACCAAACACCCAAATACTTATTTAAACAAAACGACAATGAAAGTACAAAAAATCATTTTACTTACACTAATTTCATTTATGGGGCTAAATACATTTGCTCAAAAATGGACAGCTCAAAAAGCCAACGAATGGTATGCCAAACAAGGCACGCTTACGGGGGCAAATTTTATTCCCAGTAATGCAATCAATCAATTAGAAATGTGGCAGGCTGATACGTTCGACCCTACAACTATTGACCGTGAATTAGGTTGGGCAGAATCTCTTGGCATGAATGTTATGCGTGTATATTTACACGATTTAGTATATCAAGAAGATAAAGAAGGATTCTTGAAAAGAATGGACGAATTTTTGAAAATTGCAGATAAACACCATATCAAAATATTTTTTGTTTTCTTTGATTCTTGTTGGAACGACGACCCCAAGCTGGGCAAACAACCAGAACCTAAAACAGGTGTCCATAATTCAGGTTGGGTAAGAAGTCCAGGGACAAAAGTGTTGTTTGATTCTCGTAAATGGGGTCGATTAGAGGAATATGTGAAGGGGACTCTCAAACATTTTGCTAATGATAATAGAATTTTGGGCTGGGATTTATTCAATGAACCTTCAAATAGTGGCTATGTAGATGCTTGTTTACCACTTCTAAAAAAGACGTTTGAATGGGCATTAGAAGTGCGTCCTTCACAACCAATTACAGCGGCAGTTTGGAATAATCACGAACTTAGCAACCAACTCATGCTCGAAAATTCAGATATTATTACTTTCCATAATTATAAAGATGCTCAAAATCTTGAAAATGAGATAAAAGGGCTCCAAAAATATGGGCGACCAATGATTTGCTCAGAATACATGGCTCGTCGTGATAATAGTTTCTTCCAAACTTGCCTACCTGTCTTTAAAAAATACAATGTTGGGGCAATAAACTGGGGATTAGTAGCAGGAAAAACTAACACGATTTATGCGTGGTCGAATCCAATGCCCGATGGTGGAGAACCACCACTTTGGTTTCATGATATTTTCAGAAAAGATGGCTCTATCTACAAAGCTGAAGAAGTTGAGGCCATCAAGAAACACACAGGAAAGAAATAAGAGTACTTAAATCATAAGGATTTTAATTCAAGTTGCTAACTATCGGCACTTAAATGTTTACTGCAAACATTAAGCGGCTCTATCGCAGTAAGTAGCAACTTGAATTAATTAACCTTTAGGGTTTTCGAGCGTTTAAATTTTCCCAAAAACACCTAACTTTCTTCAAATTTACTTCAAACCTATTCTGAACTAACTTTATACCATGCGTATTTCGCTCATTTTAGTAGTATTTCTACTATTTTCATTGGCTTGTGAAAAGAATACAGACCCTATGACTTCTAAGGCATTTGGAAAGATACCCGATTATAATTGGGTATTTCCTGAGGCTGAAATAAGGAGTATTGTTATTCAGTTAGGCCAAGCCAATTGGGATAAAATACAAAAAGACATGGAATATCGAACAGCACGAAAGTTTGGTAGTGCAACCACTATTCCTGGAGCGGTACCACCAGCAGGAAACGGTAACCTTGATGCCGTACCTGGCGACCCCATTTATGTCGAGGCAGATGTACTACAAGGAAGCAATCAATGGAAAAAAGTTGGCTTTAGGCTAAAAGGGAATGCTTCTTTGAATGCCACATGGCGGAGTGGGGTTTATAAACTTCCTTTCAAAATACAATTTGATGAATTTGAAGATACATTCACTGAGACTAAAAATCAAAGATTTTATGGTTTCAAAGAATTATCTTTTGCTCCAAGCTATGGCGATAATACTTTTATGAAAGAAAAACTCTTGACTGACCTCTTCCGAAAAGCAGGCGTGATGGCATGTAAGGTTGCTTACTATAAAGTGTTTATTGACTTTGGGCAAGGACAAAAATATTGTGGTGTTTATCAAGCCATCGAGACTGTTGAAGAACACATGGTGGAAATTCAGAGTGGACTTAAAGTTGGCAATGTTTATAAGCCAGAGTCAAATATGCAAACTTTTATAACCGCACAATTTGAAAAGCAAAACAACAAAGAATTAGCCGATTATAGCGATGTAAAAAACTTTATTGCAGCTCTTAATAGTCCTTTGAGAGTAAGCGACCGACCACTTTGGAAAAAACAGTTGGAGGCAGTTTTTGATGTAAAAAGTTTTCTGAAATACTTGGCAGTGAATAATACTGTTGGTAATTGGGATAACTACGGGCAAGTCATGCACAATTATTTTTTGGCAAATACAGAAGGGGTTTTACGCTGGATTCCTTATGATTTGAACCTTTCGTTTCAAATGAAAGGAGGCTTAAATCGAACCGCTCTAACACTGGAAATGAAAGAAGTCAGCTCTCAATGGCCTCTAATAAGATATTTAATTGACGACCCAGAGTATTTTAGTTTTTATAAGGCAGCTGTAAAAGATTTTATAGAAAAATATTTCACACCAACTACCATGAATGAATACATCAAAAAGCATAAAACTATTTTAGCTCCAAGTTTTATAGCAACTGTAATAGAAAAACCGCCATACAGCTATTTGCAAAATCCACAAAGTTTCGACCAAGCAGTTTCTGATTTAGAGAAATATATCAATGAGCGATACATAGCCGCTTCAGCTTTTGCTTCTCTTCAGTGAGGACTCTCTGATAATCAATTCGCCTTCAATTATTTGATTATATGGCACAAAGTTTTTTCTGTTATTGATAAACTCAATTAGAATTCTGGTAGCAGCTTCGCCAATTTTTGTTGGAAAGTGATTAAATACCGTAAGCGATGGCTCAAAATATTCAGCAAGAATATCATCACCAAATCCAGCAAAAGCGATATCGTCAGGTATTTTTATTCCTTTTACCTTGGCAGCTCGCATCATTTCGATGGCATTTCTGTTGAGTATCGTAAATATTCCATCGGGAGGATTTGATAAATTCAAAAAATATTCTAGAGTTTTTGAACCAGATCCTTTTGAAATATCGGAATGAACGATATAGTCCTCGTTAATTTTGATTCCATGCTTTTGAAGTGCTGATTTATATCCTTCGATTCGGGATTTACAAATTAACATATCCTTCGGACCAGACATCATTCCGATTCGCTTACAACCTTGAGCAATCAAGTGTTCTACCAAATCAAAACTACCTTTAAAGTCTTGATGTATGACATTAGGTGTATTGATTTCAGTATTAATTCTATCATATTGAACAACAGGAATCCCTTTTTCGGTCAGTTTTCTTATATGTTCAAATGAAATTGTTTCTTTAGAATGGCTAATCAACAAACCATCTACTCTACATGCCATTAGAGTTTCGGTATTAAGCACCTCTATTCGATGAGACTCGTTAGAGTGGCAAACAATAATTCTATAACCAGTATTATTGGCAACTTGCTGAATTCCAGCCAAAACTGCCGCAAAAAATGGATGTTCAACGTCAGGAATAATTACTCCAATCGTATGCGTACTTCCTTTATGTAGGCTCTGAGCTAAAAAATTGGGCTTATAGTCTAAATCTAACGCAGCTTGAATAATTGCATCTTTTGTTTTGGGATTGATATCTGTCTTATTATTTAAAGCCCTTGATACCGTTGACACCGAGACTCCTAAATGTTTTGCCACATCAATTATCGTAATCTGGCTATTCTCTTTTGTTGATGTTTCAGCAGCACTGATTTCATTTACAAAATGGTGATTACACAATTTACAATGAAATCTCTGCTGGCCTCGCAAAAAACCAGCTTTTATTATCCCATCAACTTTACCGCACTTTATACATTTCTGCATTTCTATAATTGTATTTTTTTAAGATTCAGTAGAACCGCCTTTTGGTGTTTTTTACCATAAGATAAATCTAATTTTTTTGCTTAGCTATTTGATTTTCTTTCAAAGCATTTTTAGAAGAACTATCGAAAACGATTTCGGAAACGTTATCGGTAGTTCTTGTTTTTTTTCCATTGTCAATTTGAGACTTTTTGTTTGAAAATCAAAATTTGCAACTATACATTCGATTCAAGGTAGCTATAAGGATTTTAAGAAAAACTATCATTTCAGCTACAATAAATTGTATTATTTAAATAAAAAAATCTACTGTAAAATGACAAAAAACTACAGAATGGAAAAAAAATCGATAAGATGGAGCATAGCAGCTTTCCTATTACTGCTGAGCCCACTATCGCTACTGGCCCAATCAAAACTTATTAGTGGTAAAGTTAAAGATGCCTCCAACAATGACTTTCTTCCAAGTGTAAGTGTTACGGTAAAAGGCACCACTAAGGGTTCGATTGCTGATGCTTCTGGAAATTATAAAATTGAAGCTTCAGCCAACGACATTTTGGTTTTCAGTTTTATTGGCTATGAAAATCAAGAGGTTTTAGTCGGAAATCGTACAAACATTGATATAGCCTTAGTAGTAGGTTCAGCCAACGAATTGAATGAAGTGGTGGTGGTTGGTTATGGTACCCAAAAGAAAAGAGACATTACGGGTTCAGTTGTATCTGTTACGGAAGCAACTCTAAAAGAAGTACCAGCCCCTAACCTTTTGAATGCATTGAAAGGTAGAGCTGCGGGGGTTTCGATTGTAAGTAATGGTTCTACACCAGGTAGCCAAGCTTCGATTCGTATTCGTGGAAACCGCTCATTGACTACTGGTAATGGAGACGGTCTTGATGGCCCACTTGTGGTGGTTGACGGAATTCCTTATGGTGGATTAAATGATATTAACCCTGATGATATTTCTAATATTGAAATCTTGAAAGATGCCTCAGCTACTGCTATTTTTGGCTCAAGGGGTGCGGGCGGTGTAATATTAGTAACTACCAAGAGAGGTAAAGTTGGCAAACCAGTACTTAGCTACGACGGATATCATGGCGTAACAAGCATCATGGGCAAATACAACGTGATGAATGGCGAGCAATATGCAAAATTTAAAGAACTATCAGCTGCATATAATACACAAGGTGCAGGAACAACTGCCTACCCACTAACAGAAGAAGAAAGAGCAAATTTGGCCGCTGGTATCTCGACTGACTGGCAAGATTTACTATACAAACAAGGCTTTAACACAAGCCACCAGCTTGGTTTACAAGGTGGTGTAGAAAATACTCAGTATGGTATGGGTATTGGCTACTTCAACGAAACGGGTATCATGCCAAATCAAAACTTTGATCGTATGAACATCCGTGCAACACTTGACCAAAAAATTGGAAAAAGAGTGAAAGTAGGTTTAAATACAATCAATACCTTGACACGCAGAAACGACCCGGCGGGTGGTGGAATTCCTACGGAATTGGTGCGTCTTTCGCCATTAGTTCCTGCTTATAATGCAGACGGAACGGTGAACTTAAACCCTAAAAAAGGTACAATTGAAGCTCAAGCAGTGAGCCCATTAACGCTCATCTCACGTGGTGATGATATTCTTTCAAACGAGCGTTCACTCAGAACCTTCAATAGCTTATACGCAGAAGTAAATATTTTAGATGGTCTTAAATATCGTTTTAATGCAGGTTTGAACTTTAGTCAAGTGCATTTCAACGGCTATGGTCCACCAAATACTTTCGTAAATTCAGGTGTTGACCAAAGTGTATCGAATGCAGATATTAGAAATACAGAATATTGGGATGTGAATTTGCAACACTTGTTGTACTATGACAAAACTTTTGCACAAAAGCACAAAATTGGCGTTACTGCTCTTTATGAAATGACCAAAAATCATAATTTAGGAAGTAGTTTTAATGTAAAAGGTGTTCCAGCAGATTATATCCAAACTGCTAACTTCTCTTTAGCCTCAGGCCAACCAACTGGAAGTGGTAGTTTCGGAGAAACTGGTTTATTATCTTATATGGCTCGTTTGAACTATACCTTTAACAACAAATATACCATGACAGCGACATTCCGTAGAGATGGTTCTTCTACGTTATCTCCTGGTAATCAATACTTTAATTATCCAGCAATTGGTTTAAGTTGGAATATTATCGACGAACCATTTATGAAGAACCTTACTTTCTTATCTAATTTGAAACTTAGAGGAGGTTGGGGTATTTCGGGTAATCGTAATGTGGGAGCTTATGCAACACTCGGAGCATTATCTTCTGGATATTATAATTTCGGTACTACAACTGCTGGTCAAGCACTTGCATATACAGTAACAAGCTTACCTGCAAGCGATTTAGGCTGGCAATCAACTTCACAGTCGGATTTTGGTTTAGAAATTGGCTTATTTGATAACCGTATCACAGGTTCATTTGATGTTTACAAACAAAATACAAAAGACATTTTGCTTTCTGTGAATTTGCCACAAAGTAATGGAGCAGGTTCGGCTTTGAA
Source organism: Emticicia sp. MM (assembly GCF_001649495.1). Lineage (NCBI taxonomy): Bacteria > Pseudomonadati > Bacteroidota > Cytophagia > Cytophagales > Leadbetterellaceae > Emticicia > Emticicia sp. MM. The sequence goes on from NZ_LXHX01000098.1 coordinate 58,437, forward strand.
AAACTTAGGTAAAACCGAAGGAAAAGGTTTTGAGTCATCTTTGACTTTTGATATTTTCAGAAACAAAAGTGGCTTTAACTGGAGTGCTGACGTAACGTACTTCTTCAATCGTGAGAAAATCACTCAACTTACTACCCCTACTGAGTTAGATAATAAAGGTAATTTCTGGTTTGTTGGTCATCCACTCACTGTAATTTACGATTATAACAAAATCGGTATCTGGCAAACTGGCGATGGTGATTTAGCTAAGCAAACTTCACCTGTTCAGGTTCCTGGCGAAATCAGAGTTGAAGATGTTGATGGAAATGGAAAAATTGATGCGGCTGACCGTAAAATTATTGGAAATTTCCAACCTAAATGGGAAGGCGGTATAACCAACAGAATCAGCTTCAAAGGCTTTGATTTATCAATCGTTACTTATGCTCGTATGGGCATGAAGGTTTTAGTACCTTATTTGGCTGGTACATCAGGTGGTGGCTCAGGTTTTGGTTTCTTAAACCAAGGTCGTTCTAACCAACTCGTAATGGATTATTGGACAGTTGATAATCCTACCAATGCTTTCCCGAGACCAAATGCTGGGGGTGGTGTAAGAGATTTTACTTCGACAACACAATACCAAGATGGCTCATTCATCAAAGTAAGAAGTATGAACTTAGGTTATACAGTACCTACAAAAGCTCTTGGCAAAATTGGTATTTCGTCGGCTCGTATTTACGTAAATGCAACAAATCCATTTATTCTTTACTCGCCATTGGTTAAAGCTAAACTTGCTGTTGACCCAGAAGGAAATGGATATGGAAATACAATCCAAGGAGGTAACTTCAACCGTGTTATAAGTGTAAACCTAAATAATCCGCCAGTACGTCAGTTTACTTTAGGTGTAAATCTTAAATTTTAATTGTAGAATAAGAATATGAAAAAAATAAAAATTTCGATACTCGCCTGTACTTTATTTTTGAGTTTAGGTTGTGAAAAAATACTTGAAGAGCGTCCACAGTCTCAAATCGTCCCTTCTTTTTTTAACAGTCCTGCTGGGGTTCTTGGTGGTATTGCTGGTGTGTATAACGAAATCCGTAACCAATGGGGAACTGAAGGCTTTTCTTCAGAAATGCAAGCGGGTACGGATGAGTTTATCCAAGGTGCAAGTAGTGGTGGTGGGCCAGTACACACTTTCAATGGCCTCAATAGTACTAATTTTGGTTCAGCGTGGGGCACTTCATTTACAAGTATCAATACTCTTAATGGTGTATTGAAGTTTGGTCAAAGTATTAATTTGCCAGAGGCCACCAAAAAACAATATTTAGCACAAGCAAAGTTTTTAAGAGCATTTTGGTACTTTTACTTAGTTCAGACTTGGGGCGATGTGCCTTTACATACTGAGTTTATAACTGTTCCTTCTCAGGCAGCTAAAAGAGACCCTGCATCTGAGGTATATAAATTAATCATTAAAGATTTAACTGAAGCTGCGGCCGAATTACCAGACAAACCAACTGCTCCATTCTTGGGGAAGGCCGCTACTAAGCCAGTTGCTATGTTTTTCTTAGCAAAAGCCTACTTAACACGTGGTTGGTTAACTAACTCGCAAGCTGACTTTGCAGAAGCTGCAAAAATATCAAGTGATATAATTGCCAACAAAGCCACTTATGGCTTAGATTTATGGCAAGACTTCGGAGATGCTTTTGTGCCTGCCAATGATTATGGAAAAGAAACCATGTTTGTAAGTGACCACTCAAACGATGCAAAATTTGGTTACTATTCAGTTGGTGGTGGTGCCAGTGGTGGCGGTGCTCAAAATCTTACCCCTTGGTTTACCAATTGGAATTACCCAAATAATAGCGGGGTTAACTCAACCGTAAATGCGAGTGGTGTTTTAGTGAATTCTGGTACATCATTGATGGTTCGTGATTCATATTATGGTCGTCCTTACCAACGTTTACGTCCAAATAGTGTAAAACAAACTTCGGGCGAACTTGCTGGAAAAAATTATTTCCTTGATCAAGCCTTCGTGAAAAGAGATATTGACTCAAGATACGCCAATACTTTTTATACCGTATATATCGCCAATCAATCAATTACAAACTCAGCAACTGCTGCCAATAACAGAAGAGGAATCGGATACACTACACAAATCGGTGTTGATACTGCTGTTTGGCTTCCTGATTTTGAAGTAGTGGGAGCTCCACAATTCAATGGAACTAAACCATTTAAAGGCATAATTGTACCGCCAAGTCTTTGGAAATCAGACGTTTATCCTGCAATAAAGAAACACATGGATCCAAGTCGTGGAAGCAATTTTAATGACCCATCGACTCGTCCAGTTGTTATTACACGCTTTGCAGAAGTATATCTTGTTGGAGCAGAAGCTTATCTTCAATCAGGGAATAAAGCGAAAGCAGCCGAACTTTTGAATGTAATCCGTCAAAGAGCAGCTTATCGTAAAACGAATACAGCGGCACAAAATGCAGCAGCAGCTACGGCTATGTTAATAAAAGATACCGATGTAACGGTTGATTTTATTTTAGATGAGAGAAGCCGTGAATTGTTTGGCGAATGGATGAGATACCAAGACTTAGTACGCACAAAGTCATTGGTGAGAAGAGTTCAACTTTGGAACAGAGAAGCAGGTCCTTATGTCAAGGATTTCCACGCTCTACGCCCAATACCACAGTCAGAAATTGACCGTACGGTTGAAGGACCGCCATTCACTCAAAACCCTGGCTATTAATTAAATGTAATTGGGCTTGTTCTAAAAAACTCATAGAACAAGCTCAATTAGATTAATAAACAAGATGATTACAGTCTAACGTTTATGTAATTTAAGCGTTAGATTTTTTAGTATTATTGCTGAAAAAGCTTTGTCAGTCTCAAAAATACGCATGGTATTCTCTCATCACAAGTTGTTTTTTATAGTATCCTGAAGAATGTAAAGCGGTATCTTCTAAGGAATTCTACACCTCAAAAATAAAGCCCTTATCCAATAATTTATTATAAATATTCTCATCAAAACTATAGAGCGTCGCAGCTCTGTGCGATACATCTTGTTGACGTTCTTTTGTATCTACCAATAAATTCATCTTCAAAAACTTCTTACGAAAATTTGATTTATCAAGTTTTTGGTTGAGAATGGCTTCGTAAAGTTCTAAGAGCTGGAGAAGCGTAAATTTAGCGGGAAGTAAATTAAAACCAATCGGTTCGTGCTGTACTTTGTGCTTCAGAAAACTCAAACAGCTTTCAAAAATAATTTTGTGGTCAAATGCCATCGTAGGTACATCCCAAACCTTAAACCATTGTACATCAGCTTCGGTCGGGCCAGCGTGAAGTTCAAACTTTTCAATATTTACGAGAGCGTAATAAGCTATCGTTATGACTCTTCGAGCAGGAAAACGCTCCAAGTCACCGAAGGTTTTAAATTGTTCAAGATAAATATTGCCAACCGATGTCTGCGAAGAAAGAATTCTACTGGCAGCTTCATCAATACTTTCATTGTATCTAATCCAGCTTCCAGGTAATGCCCATTGGCCAAGTGTTGGGCCAATACCGTGCTTAACCAGCAACACATACAGTTGGGTATCTTTAAAACCAAAAATAACGCAGTCAATTGAAAGTGCGTCAATAATATTATCTGAGTACTGCAATATTGTAAGGTCTTTAATAGGATAATTATGCAATTTAACAGAAAAAACTAACCTTTACACATACTTTCTTTCAAATTTTAATCATAATTCTTTTTTATACTTCCGGACTTTTCAATCATGAAAAGACCATTTCATTTATTAATATTTGTTCATTTTGCATTTTTTCAATAATTTATTAAATAAAATTTTGTAAATAAGAAAAATACGCTCTATACTTGTGGTAAAATTAACTATAAGGTTATTTTACTAACTTTCTTACTATAAATACAGTGTTTCAAATGTTCAGCTTAAACTTAGTTACATTCAGCAAAAACCAATCACTACAATAAATTATGAATTCAGAATCGCATAAATTATCGGTTATCGAAAAAATAGGTTATAGTCTCGGCGACTTGGCCGCTAACCTTATTTTTCAGACATTAATGACCTTTTTGGCATATTTTTACACAGATGTTTATAAAATACCCGCTGGAGCTGCCAGTATTATTATTTTTATTGGTGGATTTCTCGGGGCGTTTTTTAATATATTGATGGGTATTATTGCTGACCGAACTAATACTCGTTGGGGGAAATTTCGTCCGTGGGTTTTATGGACTTCCATTCCTTTTGGAATTATCTCATTATTAGCCTTTTCAACGCCAGATTTTGGTGAAACTGGCAAAATCATTTATGCTCTCGTAACCTACTTTTTACTTGTCATCGTTTACTCGGCCAGTAATCTACCCTATTCAGCATTGAGTGGGGTAATTACTGGCGACATGAAGGAACGAAACAGTCTTTCATCGTACCGATTCGTGGCAGTAATGGTAGCTCAGTTTATCATTCAGTCATTACTTTTACCTTTAGCCTTATCTTTAGGACATGGCAATAAAGCCGTTGGTTTTGAAAAAGTAATGTTATTTTTTGCTATCGTAGGAGTTATTTGTTTAGTTATCACTTTCTTAACAACAAAAGAGCGGATTGTACCTGTTACTGAAGAAAAAAGCAGCATCAAACAAGACTTAACCGACTTATCTCGCAATAAACCTTGGGTAATTATGCTGGTGGTTACGATCCTGGTTTTTATCACTTTAGCTCTTAAAGGTGGTATGTATATCTATTATTTCAAATATTATTTAGACCCTACTGCTCAAGCAAACTATCTGGAAAGTATCGGTTTTAATACTTTTATAAAAGGTTTAAATGCAACTGTTACAGGTTTAGGTCTTGGTAAATTTGAATGGCCAGAAGATGCTCCAACCTCAGCGAATAGTCTTTTTAATGCTGGTGGAATCATATTTATGATTATTGGTATTATGTTTACAAAGCCTCTTGCCGACCGATTTGGTAAACGTAATATTTTTGGAATTTTTCTCGCTCTTTCGGCATTATGCTTAATTGCATTTAATTTCTACGACAAAAACTCCATCGGTATTGTGTTTTTCACGCAAATTCTTCATGGATTTACTTACGGCGTAACGATTCCGCTACTTTGGGCAATGATTGCCGATGTTGCCGACTACTCAGAATGGAAAAATAACCGTCGAGCCACTGCAATCATTTTTTCAGCCATGATTTTTGGTTTAAAAATAGGATTAAGTGTTGGCGGTGCAGTTGGTGCTGCTTTACTTTCAAACTATGGCTATATTGCTGAGCAAGCCATACAAACCGATGACACTGTTTCGGGTATAAAATTATCGGTCAGTATTTACCCAGGACTCGTGTTTCTGATTGGCTGTATCTTGCTTTTTAGATACGAAATCAATAAATCTATGGAAACACAAATCGAAACCGACTTAAAACAAAGAAGAAATAAATAAATAGTTAGTGCTTGATAAGCAACAGACCAAACTAATATAAAACACTATCTATCAATAACTTATCTAAATGTTATTGAAAATTAGTATTTACTAAATTTAATTTAAGAAAATGCCAGAAGAAAGTATCGAACACATTGATTTTGAAGTTTTAAATCAAAAAGCTATTTCGCAGCCACTCGTCAAACATATATTTACTGCCGACCCATCAGCCCATGTTTTTGACGGTAAAATATATATTTATCCATCGCATGATATTGATGCGGGTATTCCTTTTGATGATTTGGGAAGCCATTTTGCAATGGAGGATTACCACGTACTTTCGATGGACTCGGTTGGTAGTGAAACCGTTGACCACGGAGTAGCTCTTCACGTAAAAGATGTGCCTTGGGCTACTCGCCAGATGTGGGCTCCTGATGCTGCTCGAAAAAACGGCAAATATTATCTCTATTTTCCAGCAAAAAAAGCTGATGATATTTTTCAGATTGGAGTAGCTGTTTCAGATTCGCCAACTGGCCCCTTCGTAGCCGAACCTCAACCAATTGAGGGCAGTTATAGTATTGACCCTGCGGTTTTTGAAGATGCAGATGGTAGTTTTTATATGTATTTTGGCGGAATTTGGGGCGGACAATTACAAAAATACCGTCACAACCAATACGCTATTAATAACGAAGAACCACTTCCAAACGAGACGGCTCTCTGCCCTATTGTGGCGAAATTGACAGATGACATGCTTCAATTTGCTGAAAACCCAAGAGAATTACAGATTTTAGATGAAAAAGGTGAATTGCTTTTGGCTGGTGATAACGAACGTCGTTTCTTCGAGGCTTCTTGGATGCACCGCTACAATGGTAAATATTATTTCTCTTACTCAACTGGCGACACACATTTTATTTGCTACGCCACTGGCGATAATCCTTACGGGCCATTTACTTATCAAGGTAAAATTTTGAATCCTGTGGTCGGTTGGACTTCACACCATTCTATCTGCGAAGTTGACAGTAAATGGTATTTATTCTACCACGATTCAAGCCTTTCGGAAGGTGTTACCCATTTAAGAAGTGTAAAAGTTGCCGAAATTAGCTATGATTCAGATGGTAAGATTTTGACGATTGACCCTTATTTAGATTAAGGTTTAGATACTAAGAGGGGGTAGATTCGATATTTACCCCCTCATTGTTTTAAAGGAATATATACTTCGCCTCTACTCAAAATCCGAGTAGTACGAATAACACCTGATTTATAAATTTTCACTTCATTATCATCTATTTCGTACTCAAGATTTACAGTAAACTCGCCCGAAGGATGCTCAATACTGAGTTCTGAATGCTGAGTTTTGAGTGCTGAGTTGAGATTATTCATAAATTCATCACAAACTGTATCATGAATTACACACGCTGTTGCCACCGAAACGGCCGCAAGTACCCCAATGGCTTCGTGAACAACGTGTGGAATAAACATTCGTGTATTGATAGCACCGCCATTTTCTGGAGGTGAAATCAAACACATTTTTGGAATTGTTTGGTCTTTTACATCGCCCAAATTCATTAAAAAACCTGCTTTTAACCTTATTGCCTCTATCTTTTGTTTTAAATCTTCGTTTGCTTCTAATGTTTCTTTGCTTTCATTACCAATCAGTCCAAAATCTGCGGCTCGCATAATTACGATGGGCATTCCATTATCAATACATGTAGTTTCGATTCCATCAATAATATCCGTTGTATTGCCTGTTGGAAGCAACGCTCCGCAAGTAGAGCCTATGGTTTCTAAATAATTACAAATTATTGGGGCGGCTGTGCCTACTACACCATCCACTTTGGCATAGCCTTTGGTTTCAATGATGCCATTGGGAGTTTGTACCACAACTTCACAAATACCACCAGTATTTACGATATTTATTTTTGCAGAAGTAGTGGGATGAGTTGCTTGAATCATACCTGTTTCGATGGCAAAAGGCACAATTCCTGCCAGTATATTCCCGCAAGTTTGAGTTGTTGAAACTTTACCTTTTCCCACCACTACTTGTACAAAAAGATAATCTAAATCTGCATCGGGGTTTTCTGATTTACTGATAATTGCTACTTTACTCGTTAGAGATGTTGCACCACCCAAACCATCAATTTGTCGAGGGTCACCTTCGGTTGTGCCTTCCATTGCCAAGATTAACACTTTGTTTCTTTCTGATTCATCTTTCGGTAAATCTTCGGCTTTAAAAAATAGCCCTTTTGAACTTCCTCCTCTTATTTGGTAAAATGGAATCTTCATCATTTACTTAATTTTTCTAAATTATCCCGTGTTCCTCTCGTTACTATCGGTTCAATACCTTGTGCTTCGAGCATCTCAATAACTGCTTCCATTTCGTGCATTCTTCGCACTGCATGGGTGCGACTTCCTTCTACAAAACGGTCGATTATTTCATCATTTCCTCCGATGAGCGAACCGATTTGACCACGAATATAGGTTTCCATACCAAAGGTTTCTCCTGCTTCCATCGCCTCGCACACTACGGCGGCAATTCCTTTATAGACAATCGAACGCAATAGTTTTCGAGTAGCAGCATCACCAATTTGACTATTTTCCAAAACTTTTAAATCAAGATTCAGTGATTTAACTTTATCGAAAAAGTCAGCAGCATATTCACCCGAAGCCAATAGCGGTGTAAAAATTCCTTTAGGAGGTACAGGAGCCATAATTGCCAAATCAATTACTTTTAAGCCCGAAGGTTTCAAAATCTCGGCAATCTTCTTTTTCTTTTCGGGTCCAGATGTATTCATTTCACAGAAAAATTGATTAGGAGTTAAAACACTCGCTAATTCTTCAGCAATCTGAATCGAAACCAATGATAGGTTTGCACTAAAAATAATATCTGCTCCTTCAACAGCTTCAATATTAGTAGCTTTTACCACAATCGAAGCATCTAATTTTCTAATTGGGTTAGGGTCATAGCCTACCACTTTAACGCCCAATCTCACTAAATCATTGGCAAAGTGAGAACCAGCTTCGCCAAGTCCAAGAATTGCTATTTTTAATTTTTCATTCATCATTAAAAATTTATCATTAACTTCTACCAACCATATTTTTCTCTCCAACCATAAATATCAATCGAAACCCTACCCTTGCGTAGTTCGGTACGTGTGCGTTCTTCTTTGGCTTCACGAGCTATTGCTTTTTCGATGGTTTCTTCTATTTTATTTTGTGGCACTACTACCACACCATCACGGTCACCAACAATAATATCCCCTGGATTTATCAATACATCACCAATAATAATCGGCTCATTGAGCGTACCATCACCATGATTTGAAGTCCCACGAATACATAAACCTCTCGAAAAAACAGGAAAACCCATTGCTTCAATATCATCGGCATCTCGCACGCAAGCATCTATCACGAGTCCGTTGATACCTTTTGTTTTTGCTCCCAGACTCATTAAGTCTCCCCAATAACCTGCTTCGTAGAAACCCGAGCAATTGGCAATCAGTACATCGCCAGCCTGTGCGTAAGCATAGGCTCGGTGCAACAAAACGTTGTCTCGTGGCATGGTCTGAATCGTGTAGGCTGGTCCGCACACTTTCATATCCTTGCCAATTGGTTTAATCCCCGAAGGTAAATATCCTTTATTTCCTAAGGCTTCGCAGATTGTGGCAGCAGAGAATTTAGACAATTCTTTATACATATATATTGAATGTTTGATGCTGAATGTTTGTTTTTTGATGAACCATTCAACATTAATCATTAAAAATTGATTTTGTTACTCTCGGCAAATGGCTTTGGAAAGCTTCGGCATATTTTACTTCTTTTTTACCCGAAATTCTGCGAGCATGATTGGCCCTTCTTCCACCTAATTCGGTGTAGTATTCTACCAAATATTTCTGAGCTCCCATACAATTCATGGCTGCTATTTTTTTATCAAAAACAGTAGATACATCAATAAAAGTATCGGGTTTGAAATCGCAAATTTCGGGTTGATGTGGTTCAAAAGAATACCACATTGGCGGGTCGATATTTTTAAATGCACTGGCCACTCCTGCCCCACAACTCAGTAATCTTGCTCGTTCTGTGGCTTGATACGCCAACGGGTGGTCGGGGTTAAATGGGTCTTTGGCAGTATGGGTTAGAATAACTGTTGGCTCAAAATCACCAATTATTTTGGTTAATTGGGCTATTCTTTCATCAGAAATCAGCATTGGATAATCGCCCCAATCTAAAAACTGAATGGAAGTTTCGAAAATATCGGCGGCTTGTTGGGCTTGTGCTTTACGAATAATTTTCACACTTTCTTCGGTACGGTTTGGATCTTCTTTCCAAAGTTCACCAGATTCACCTCGCTCTCCGAAAGAGAGACAAACTACGAGCGTTTCAGCCCCTTGTTCTACACTTTTTGCGATTGTGCCTCCGCTTCGCCAAACAAAATCGGCAGAATGAGCAGAAATTACTAATAATTTATTCATGCTTTTGATATATTTTTTCTATGCAAATCTGTGTTATCCGTGTTCTAAAAATGGCACGCTGATGACGCAGATTTAAACGGATTTTTTATTTTGTTGAAGCATCAAACACTCTTAAAAAGTTTGTGCTGCCTATTTTTATTATTTCTTTTTCTGAAAAACCTGTTTTTAGCATCTCAGCGACTACTTCGTAGAAAAAGCCTGATTGTTGATTTTGCCAAATTCCGTTGGTAAATTCTCCCAATCGAGGGGTGCTATTATCGTTTGGTTTGATGGCACGAGTTACTTTTGTGTCAGTGCCGATACAAACATTATCGACTCCGATTGTATCAACCATTGCTCTGATATTCTGAACATAATCGGCTGGGGTATCAGTCAAATGTCGCCATACGCCGATAACACCGCCCGCATTCGCCACAATTTTTGCTTGTTCTTTGCTAATAAGTCTTGGTTTCATCATCTGAGCCATTTTTTCGTTATTCCCAAGTCTGCTGTCTAAACTCGTATGTGTAATAATGATTGGCTTTGTTGAAATTTTCAGAGCATCATCAATGGCTTTATTTGAGCAATGCGTAAGGTCAATCAAGATTCCGAGTTTGTTGCATTCTGCTACAACCTCTCTACCAAATGGACTTAAACCGCCAAAAACAGGCTCTTTTGTGTAAATATCGCCCAACGGAACAGCAGCATCGTTATCGTGCAATAAACCTAAAACTCTCAGGCCTCTATCATAAGCAGGTTTTAGTCTTTCGATTTTTCCTTCCAAAAAATGCCCACCTTCAACTGATTGAATGATTGTGGGTTTCTTTTTTTTAAAAGCTGATTTTAGGTCTGATAAATTTAAGGCTCGCTGCAAATCATATTCTTTAAGTAAATTATCTGCCGCATCTATTCCAGCCATAAAACGATTATACCCATCGCCTTCGTTTTGAAGTTTTTGATAATCCACTGCAAAAGTCATGACTATTGCTGCCAAGCCCGACTTTTTGAAATCTGCCAATAAATTATATTTGGGCAATGGTTGGTCGGGGTAAATTCGCACATCAACATGATTATGCGTATCAATTGCCATTGCTTTGGCAACGATTTTAGCTACTTTTTCATCCATCTGATTTTGACTTCCAAAACTCAATTTTGAATTCATCAAAATGCCTGTTCCAATCAATGATACAATGAATTTTCTTCTGCTCGAATATTTTTGTTCTAACTCCATTATGATAATTTCCTTTAATATTTGCCACGAATTCAATAATACTTTATTTCACTCAAAGCAACTCTTCTGGCATTGGATTTCCTCTGGTATGAAAACTCTCTACGGTTTTTAGTCCCCATGCTTGGCCTTTCATACGTTCTTCTCTGTTCCAAACTACGGTTTCGTAGTCGGGGTCGAGAATCAATCGTGCAGTAGGGTTTGCGATTTCTATTCGGTTTCCTCCAGGTTCGTAAAGATACAAGAAGAAAGTCTGCTGAATAGCGTGCTTATGAGGCCCAGTTTCGATAAAAACACCATTTTCGAGAGCAATATCAGCGGCAATCAACACCTCTTCACGGCTATTGGTTACGTAGGTCAGGTGGTGAAGCCTGCCGTTTAGTCCGCTGTGGTCTTCTGTAATCGCCAAATCATAGGTTTTATTGTTTACCGAAACCCAAACGCCTTTTGGACCATCTTCAAATTCAATTCGTTCGGTATTTCGCCCACCCAATATATTAAACTGAAAGTCAGAAAAGGCTCGAATATCTTTTGCCAAAAGGTTTAGATGGTCAATTCTACGCACATTTGCCCCACGAGCTGGGTACTTGCTATTGGTGTTTTTGAGTGCCGACTGCATATCGCCTTGAGCTTTATATTTATGAGTATCAAAATATAATTCGCAGATATGCCCATCAGGGTAACGAAAACGATAGGCTTTACCATAGCCACATTCGTGGTCAATCCAGCCAATGCCTAAACCTGTAGCTTCAATGGCTTTTACTCGTGCTTCGAGCGACTCTTGGCTTCGTGTTCTCCAAGCAAAATGCCCGATTCCGCTGTGCTTGTGTGCGGTTAGCTTTAGCGAATGGTGTTCGTAGTCATCATACGCACGCAAGTAAGCAGAGTCGCCATCGGTTTCGGTAATGTACATTCCGAGAATATTAGTAAAAAAGCGAATACTTTCGTCTAATTTCGGTGTAAGTAGCTCTGCATGAGCCAAATGGGCGAGTTCCCAAGTAATATTTTTCATATTTTTTATTATTTGTAGAGACGTTGCATGCAACGTCTCTACCAGATATTATTTACAAATTCCGTCTGCCCAATTAAATAATTCTTCGAGGTCATAATCACCGCTGTGAGGTTTATCCCATGGCAATTCGAGATTGGCTTGATAACCTTTATTTTTGAGCATTGTTGCCAAAATCACCGAAATCGCAAACCCTGTATCTTTATCCTTTGCACCATGACGGATTCGCCAGTTTTTAGCGGTTTTGGCTTGCTTATCTCCGATATAATTCATCGGATTCATCATTTTTATAGTCTGTTTATTGGCCATTGTGGCTTTCAAATCTTTTGAATGTGTAGAAGCATAGGTTGTAAAATGCTGATTATCAATTGAAACTGTACCGAAAAGGTTATTTTCAAACGATTTATTGTCCAAAGCATCAAAAGCTGGTGGGGTTTTCATACGTTCGAGGTAAATCATGTAGGCATCATAATCAACTGAAAGTACTTTGGCACGGTTCGACGCATCGATTTCAATTTTCAAGAAACTATGTTTCGATAAATCCATACCTGCGTCTATGGCTTTTTGAGCCGATGCTACAATGTATAATTTTACCAAATCTTTAAAATTGCCATTTCCTTCTGCATCTAAACTTAATCTTTTATCTGAATCATTTTTCAGATTCAAACCATTGATGTAATTCGGAAATGCCGCTTTTAAATCATCAGAAACTTTGATTGATTCGGCATTTAATTCCCCTGCTTTTCCTCTAAAATTATAGGTATGAATTTTATTCAACTGCCATTCATAAGCCATATCGGCATTTTCTAGGTTAGTGATTGGACAATAGGCCGACACCGCAAAAATATTATCGGTGGCATTAGCCGCCCCAAGTGCTTTGAGATAAGGATCATAATCAGGGTGATTGCCCGTTGCACCCAACAAAGTGGACATTGCACCGCCCGCACTTGTGCCATTCGAGATAATTTTATTGGCATCGCCAGCCATTAATTTATCATTGAATTTTAAGTATCTAACAGCCGCTTTTAAATCAACAATTCCTGCGGGAGCTTTGCCTGTAAATTCCCCTTTTTCGTTTTTATTGATTCTTCCTCTCGCCCCAGCCGACGCCACAATGTAGCCTTTTGAAAGAGCAGTCAAAACAGTTTTATTATTATATGGAAAGCCGCCTTTTTGTTCTGGAACCACAAAAGTAGCAGGCACGGCGGGCATATAGCCCCCTACACGATTGGGGAAAAATATGGGTGCATTTTCGGCAGAATATCCATTGATAGTGCCACCAGTAAAATATTCTTCGGGAATATAAATATTAAGAATATGATGTATTAAATCTACTGGATTAGCCACATAAATGACTTTCTCGTAAGCCCTGACTTTGATGGTTTTACCATTGAAATCTTGGGTTTGAGTTTCGTATTTTGAGGCATCGAATTGAAGATTGTTTTGGGCTTTCGTAGTAAATACTGCCAATAACAAGCCACAAAAACTGCCAAATAGGGCGATTTTCATAGTTAATCAAATAGGTCTAAAATGCGTTCTAATTTCTGATACAAATTTCTTGACATTAATTGATATTTATAGGAAACTATTTTTACTTTTATGGATAAAAATCAAACATTAACTCTATGAAGCAAGAAAAGAATATTCTTAACTTTGATGGACTTTATGGCGATGATTACGGGCGGTATTCATCAGAGTATATATTCTTGGAGTTGATAGCGACTCGTAGCCAAACCTTCGATTGGCGTATCAAGCCACACATACATACGCAGCTTTTTCAAGTATTTATTGTACAAAAAGGCTCACTTCTGTTTCAAGAAGCTACCAAAGAGCAAGAACTTCATGCTCCGTGCATTATTCTGATACCGCCTACCAAACTGCATGGATTGGTGTATAATCCAGATGTTGAAGGATATATCCTGACGCTTTCAGAGAGTATCATGGAAGATATTTTTAAAACATCAAACCCGATTTGGCAAACGTATGAAGACATCAGAATTTTGAATAGTTTTGAAGAAGAAATAACCTTTGATCAACTTAAAAAACTATTGGTGAACATTGAAACCGAAATATTTAGAGAAAATCCAGAACGATTCTTGATGTTGCGTGCGTTTCTCACACAATTTTTTATTCATCTGCATCGGCTCAATAAACAAGTGGAAGCACAGAAAGGAGATTCGTTGATGATGATACATTTCCGCAAATTTCAGCACAACATCAAACATTCTGAATACCCAAAAAGTATCCCCGATTTTGCTGATGAGCTCAATATTACGCCTGTGCATCTGAATCGAGTTTGTAAGGCAGTAGCTGGAAAATCGGCCATCGAATTAGTGCATCAGAATATTATTAACGAAGCTCAAAAGTACCTGCTACATACTTCTTATTCGATTTCAGAAATTGCATTTATGCTGAAATTTGAATATCCTAATTATTTTGCGAAGTTGTTTAAGAAATACGTGGGAATGTCGCCCAATGAATTTAGGCTTCAAGATAGAAAATAAGTTTTATTTATCAAAAATAGCCTGATATACAACTCTGTCTGTGTATGAATTAAAAATTTTCGCCCAGTATATCATGCATCAACCACCCTGCGTGGAGTGAAGAAAGATTATAGTTCTAACTTAACTATGAAGCCATTTTCATAATATACACTCAATGTCGCACCAATATTTTTGGCTCTCATTTTCATGTTGTTTAACCCCAAACCATCACTATTGGTTGTTTCTTTCTCAGAACCATCATCTTGAATCAATAAATACAAGGCATTTTTTTCCTGTTTAAAAACAATATTGACATTTTTTGCGTCAGAATGTTTACAAATATTTGTGATGGCTTCCTTAAAAATCAGATAAATATTTTGTCGTTTTTCGGGGTCGATAAATTTCTTGGTATCTTCTACTTCTATTTTGAAAGTATGCTTTATGTTTTTTAGATTGAGGTTCTTTTCGGCAAATGCCCTCATTTTATCAATCAAATTTTCGTACTTATCTTTTCTTGAATCTATCGCCCAAACAGTGTCTCGCATGCGTTCCATGGCTTCGTGGCTCATATCGCTGAGTTGGAGTAATGACTCTTTTTCTGTGCCTTTGGTAGTTAGTGCCATCATCTGCGATTGCATGGCAAGCCCTGATAAAATAGTGCCGACATCATCGTGCAAATTGCTCGAAATTCGCAACCTCACTGCTTCTAATTCTCTGATTTTCTGTAAACGACTTTGTACCCTAAATCGAATATAGTAGTAAATAATGGTAGAAATTATCGCTAAATAAAGTAAATATGCTCCCCATGTTTGCCATATCGGAGGATTAATTTCGATGTTCAACTTAGCACTTACTTTGTTCCATTCACCATTGCCATTAGCTGATTTTACTTGAAAAACATACTTTTTAGGCGATAAATTAGTATAAATTGCCTCTTGTTCGTCGTGTGCTTCAATCCAATAGGTATCGTAGCCATCTAATTTGTAAGCATACTTAGTTTGGTCGGCGTTATCGAAATGCAAACCTGCATATTTCAATGTAATTTTATTTTGAAAATAGTCTAATTCGAGATTTTCAACATCATAAAGTAACTGCGTAGTATCAATCTTTCGCTTATTTTTACTTGTTGTAAAATTGGCAGATTCGATAAGAATTTGAGGTTCAGTGCTATTTTCTTTGACTTTGGATGGCTCAATGATAGTTAAACCTTTGAAACCACCAAAATAAATCTTATCATTGAGTTCAGCAACGGGGCTCGGCGAGTCAAAAGTATAATCGGCAACATTTTGTGAATAGTAAATCGACGAGCTTTTTTCTGCAATGTTATACTTTACAATACCTCGAAAACAACTCAACCAAAGTGTTCCTTTCGGAGATTCTACAATCCATTTGAAGCTATCAACGTTGTATTTTGTGGCTATTTTTAATTCTTCCAAAGTAAAATTTTCAAGATTTAAACTACACGGCTTTCCTGCAACAATGAGCCAAGCATTGGCAGATTTACCTTTATATATGTACGAAATATTTTCTTTCGACAAATCTAAGTCATTGACTATTAGTTTTTTATACGATATTTTATTAGTAGAATAATCAACCGTAGCCAAGCCATAATCGGTACAAACTATGATTCGTTGATGGCTGGGGTCGTCTATCATGCCAAGCGAATTGACAAACTTTTGTTTACTTTCATCCTGCGATAATTCTGTTATCTGAACGACCTCATTTTTCTTTTCATCAATCTTGTTTAGCCTACCCCAATGATTGATTGTCCAGACCACCCCTCTACTGTCTTGCATCATTCGGCATGCTCTTTTCAGAAAATTAGCCTTACTGCTATCAACAGGTAGCTTTGCATCATATTCTTTGAGGATTTTGCGTGTTTTTGCCTCAAAATGAACGATTTTATCTTTAAAACTCAACCAATATGAACCATCTTGGGCACCTAAAACTCCATACGTCTGCAAGTTTTTTGTACCAAAATCTATCGAATTATCGAATGTCTGAGTACTGTCGTCATACAAACTCAGACCATTTGCAGTCGAAACCAGTAATTTATTATTTGGGGCATTTGCCAAACTATAAATATTGTCGTTTCTGAGGCTGTTGGGTGTTGATGAAGCAAAAAAATCTGTGAAGTGATAAAATTTTGGTGAAGCATTTTCAAGTGTTCCCGAACTAACCCAAAACGTACCTTGACGGTCTTTGCTAATGTGTCTAACGGTATTTCCAGATATTCCTTTTTCTACGTTTACACCTTTCTTATATTGAGCAATTACTTTATTTTGACTCAAATCAAACATAATCAAGCCATCATTATCAGTGCCTAAGCACAACGTATTTTTATCTTCGAGAAACATATCTCGGATATTAACTGCTTGATTTTGCTTCAAAATCTCGTTGATTTTGATAGTTTTGATTATTTTTTCTGTAACAGGATTCCAATGAATGATGCCGACGTCCCACTCTGAAAGTAGCAACGTGCCATCGGGTAATGGAATGATGTCGGTAATCCAATCTGATAAAATTTTGAAATAATATTCTTTGTCATACCGGTAGGTGTGGTAAGTTTTTGAGGCAATGTTGAATTTTACAAACCCGAATTTCCGAGTGCCAATCCAGATATTTCCTCGCTTGTCGAGGTGCATTGCACCAAACCTTAGTTTTTCTTCGTGGAGCCACGTCGTATCTCGTATTCTCGTAATCGGGTACGTAATAATGGTGTCTTTTTTTCGGTCGAAATACTGTAATCCGCCATACGCACCAATCCAAAAATTTTTCAGCGAATCTTCGATAATCGTATGCGTACTTTGCTCCGACCAGCCATTTTCAAAGGGAGTTTTGATATGAAAAAATTTATCGGAATTTCTATCAAATCTATTCAAAAATCCACTTCCACTTAGCACCCAGAGCGTTCCGTCGCTGTCTTCAAAAAAACGACTCGCCATTTTTAAGTGAATATTCTTTTGGGCATCGTCATAATAAGGATAAAAATGGTAGCCGTCGAAGCGAGCTACGCCCTCGTTGGTGGCTGCCCAAATATAGCCAAAACGGTCTTGGTAAACATTCCAAACTTGGGTAGAAGGCAAGCCATTTTTTGTAGAAAACTGATTGAAATAAAGTTTTTCGGTGGAAGAAGAGGTGCTTTGAAGAGGAAATTGGGTAAATGCTAAAGCCGATTGTTTTTTTTCGGAACTACTTTTACAAGACAAACAAAAAATTAGGGCAAAAATGACAATGCCAAAATTTAATAGCCTGAATTGTATATTTTTTTTCAAGAATATGGCTGTTTTAAGCAAAGATATTAAAAAAAATCACCCAATTTGTCCTTTCATATATTTATTTATTGCTTCGGTCTTATTATTGACTTGCAAGATTTTATACATCTTTTTGATATGTGAACGTACGGTTTCGACCGAAATAAACAACTCTTCGGAGATAATTTGGTAGCTTTTCCCATCAACCAATTTTTCTAAAATTTCTTTTTGGCGGTCAGATAGTATCGTGGCTTTGCTCACTCGCCCACCCATGAAGTGATTGATGATTTCTCTGGCAATACTGGGCGACATATACGAGCCACCGTTGACAACGATACGAATGGCATCCACGATTTCGGAAAGGCCTGCTTTTTTTGATATATAAGAGCATGCTCCCGAACATAAGGCCTTCAATATAACATCTTCTTCTTCGTAGGTACTTAAAATTATTATATTGATTTCGGGCATCAAATCGAGCAAAATGGGCAAAGCATCTAAACCTGACATTCCGGGTAAGCCAATGTCGAGCAATAAAATATCGGATTGTTTGCTGGGATTAAAGTTTTTTTCTTGCAAAAACGCCTCCACCGAGCCTTCAACTATCACTAATTCAAACTCTTCATGAAAAGCAATAAACTTCGATACATTATCTCTGATAATTCTATTGTCTTCTATGATGCTGATTCTTGTCTTATTCATAATCATAAATTTTCTACAAAAATATTTTTTTTAGAACGAAATCCCTATCACCCTATCGGGTGATAATTAAATTATAATCAGCCATTATTTCACCTTTTAGGGTTATTTATTTTTAAAATTAATTCCTTCAATTTTGTAAAAACAACTAATTTACTTTATAAGCATGAAAACTCCTAAAATTTTAAAAGACATGAATCAAGAAAGCATCGGCTATCTTGAATCTTCCATCAATTATACTCTTTTTTATCTACGAGATGGAAAAAGTATTCTTTCCGCCTACAATATGAAAGTTTTTGAGAAGCTTTTAAACAATGATGATTTTATAAAAATAAACCGCTCAAACTTGGTCAATGTTTCTTTCATTCAAAAAGCCTTGATTCAAAAAAACGCTTGTTCTATCCTGCTTTTCAATGGCGATGCAATGTCTGTTTCTCGCCGAAGACTAAACAAACTTAAAGAAAACTATCCCCTATTATTTTAAAATCATTGAGTCAAAATCAAAGTTTTCTAAAACTATTATATTACCATGAAAACAACTTTATTTTTTAGAATCACTTTTATAATCACAATGTTTGTAGGACCATTGGCCTTTGCACAGGTAACCAATGGCAATACCTACAATATGCAAATGAATTTTGTGCAAGGCTCGTGGGATGGAGCAAATCTACACGACGGAGTAAGCCAAGCTGAGGCTTCCTTCATTTCAAGGGCAGTAAATGGTGTGGCAGGTCAACCTATTTCACAATTTTCGGCAGCATTTGGTGCAGCCAATACACCCAAGTACACTTATGGATTCGATACTTGGGTAACAGCATGGGGTCCAACGGTCACAGGCAAAATGGGTTCAGTAATTGGTGGAACTGGAACGATGTATTATGAGGTATTTGCTTGGGAAGATGATGGAGGTGACAGATATGTTTACGATTCTGGTGATGATTATGCTGGATGGGAGTTTAGGTCTGTACAGCTAACAAATTCGCTTCCTGGTGTTTGGAACAGTGAAGGTGTCCGAGGTATCAATCAAAGTGGTACTACGACTTGGATTGGCAATTATATTGTTCAACACGTTTGGCGATATACCAACGGCACAAAAGCATCTCCTTTAAATTTTGGAACCCTTTCGGCAGGAACATTGACACATACCAATGCCAACCGAGCAGCTCCTGCAGATGCTGATGCTGCCTTAGGATATACGAATGAGTGGACATCATCTACAAATTCTCTATTTAAACTTGGACAAGATGTAAGCTATAAATTTAACATTACTGGCACAACAAAGAGGGTTATTTTTTCTACGGCTTTTACCGAAACAAATTTTGATACATATCTGCATGTAGTAAAACTAAATAGTGATGGTTCTTTCAATAGTTATGTTGGTGGGGATGATGACAGTGGTGGTAGCTCCAAGTCATATAAACAATTAGACTTATGCTCAGGTAGTTATGCCGTAATTGTAGAAGGCTTTTATTCTACGACAGAGGGTAATTTCAAACTTAGTCTTCAGACATCCGATTTGCTCATCAATCCAGGTTCAGTTGTGCATACCGGGACCAATGAAAGTGTTATAGGTTTTTGTCCAGCTGCAACTTTAACGGGTTTTTCGAATTCAGTTTCAGCATCCACCCAAGCAACAAATAATACAATTACTTACGCTTGGGAGCGAAGGAACTACACAAATGCGGATGGTTATTCGGCATATACGGTCTACACAGATGCTGGTACGGGTGCATCCGCTACAAATCTGGGTAGTATGGGAACCTTTGACGCCGTTGGTTTTAGAAGAGTGGCCCAAGACTTTTGTGGGGTTCGAGCAGAAACACCCGCAGTAGGTTTTGTAAAACTAAGCCCTACTGCCAACGGTGGTACAATTGGCATTAATGGTTCGGCAACGTCACTGGTAATACCTACACCTCACGAGCAAGCCTCTGGAACGCTTACTTCAATTGCAAATGGCAGTGGGACCCCAGGATTTACTATTTCTTGGGAAAAAAATGATGGAGGAGGTTGGGTTAACGCTGGAGGAGGTACTGGGCAAACTTTTACGATACCAACATTGACGGTCCCAACGCAATATAGAAGAAAAACAACAAGCACTTGTACAAGTACGACGGCAACTTCCAATGTTGTTTCGATGAATGTTGTCTTTCCGAATGGCCAACTAACAGGAAGAGTTGTAAGTAAAACAGGGGCAGGGGTCAATAATGTTACCATTACCGCCGTCAGAACCAGCAATCCTGCACCTTCGGGTGGTGTATTAAATACTACCTATACTACTACCACAGGTGTTGATGGGATTTATACTTTTGCCCCAGTTGGTTTATATTATGGGAATACCGCTAATGGTTCGGGAGCTGCTGCTAATTTTCGTATTACACCTTCAAAAGGAATTGGACCAGCTGCCCATGTTTTTGAACAAGTTTTTTTGGATAAGACTATTTCACAGGTAGCCCCTGTGGCGGAAAATGTAAATTTTGTTGATAAAACTACATTTAGCATTACGGGTAAGGTAACCCAAGAATGTGCTACCTGTGTAAATGGAACACCCACTATTCCGATTGTTTGTGCGATTAAAGACGTTGAGTTTTTAATTGATAATACTTACTCAGGAAATAAAACCATTGCTGATGGAACGTACGGCCTTTCGGTAGATGAACAGCGGAATTATACCATAAAACCTCGTTACAAAAACCATAAGTTTGCACCTGCCAACATAGTTTTGGCAGTTGGTGAGACACCATCCATCGAAAATGTAAATTTTAAAGACACTACCACTTTTACTATTTCGGGTAAAGTATTGGCTGGTTGTGAAGAGTTTATTGGTCGGGCTACACTACGTTTTACCCAAGTTTTGCCTCCAATTAATGGCAATCCTGTATCTGGTTGTTTAATAAAAGAAATAACTACTAATGCAGTTACTGGCTATTATTCCATCAGACTTCCAGCAGGCAAATATCGAGCAAATGTGGTAAGTTTCGTTAAAGGAGGAACTGGCAATGACCTTGAAAACTTAACGATTACAGATTTTTTAAATAATCAGGTTTTGAATCAAGATTCACTAATACGAGATATTGATACAACCAATAGAGTACTCAATTTAGTTTATCCGAGAGCTCCAGTATTAGAGGTAATAGGTCTTGCTACTGTTTGTACTCCTAATACTAACCTTTGTTCAGGTCAGGGTTCAACTCCTGCCTTTTCTGTCGTAGCCCAAAATGATAGTGTGGCTTATACGATTAAAGTGTGGCAAGGTCCCGCCAAGACATGCCCAGCCAAAGATAGTATAGTTTACCTTTCTACCAATATACAGAAGGATGATACCAGTGAAGACATTTCTTTTCCGAATCCCACTGGCGTTATCGAGACAAAAATATTTGGTGGAACACCAAATATCGTCTGTCCTTATTTTAAGACATTCAATTTAAGATATACCGATATATTCAAAAGACCAGCCACAGCTATCAATAAAAATGTGGTGGTTACGGGTCTCAAAGCTGATATCGGAACATTTACCACAGTATCCCCCGAGGTACCAATAAAAGTATTACACGATCCACCAGGTGACCTAAGTTATAGTTTTTGGGAAACAAATACTACAACAGAGAATGCTTTTAGATTCTTTAAAGCCAAAGGTGGTAGCGAAAATTTATGGCTCACTTTAAAGGTAGGAGCTAAAACGTCAACTGGTATAGGGGTAGAAATAGAAAATGAAGCATGGGGTACAATTGGTGGTGGTGTTACGGTTAGTGGCAGAAATGTTACCACAGCTGAAACAATAGTTTCGGTCAGTACAACCGAACAGTTTTCGACTGCCAATAACTCAGAGGTTACTGGAGCTCAAGGAGATGTTTTCATTGGGTCAGCGATTAACTTGCTATATTCAAAAGTAAATATAATTTCCTATACACCTCCTTGTAATTTAGCAAAAACAATTGATCTCATCATTGCTCCTGATGGTTTTGCTACGGACTATGTATATTCTGAAAGTCATATTGTAAATTCAATTCTACCCACTTTAAGGGCATTTAGAGATAATCCAAGCAATACTGCGGCCCAAAAAGCAAAATTTGCCAATCAAATCTCTGTATGGGAACAAGTGATTAGTAACAACGAACGTAACAAAAAAACGGCAGCATTCGAAAAAAACAGGTCATTTGATGGGGCAGTGGGGCCTATAACCTCTACTACGACTGCAACTGCAACCCTTTCAAACACAGTAGAATTTGGTATGGAAATTAACACCGAGATAGCCTTAGAATTGGGATTTGAAATCGCTGGTAGTGGTGCAGCAGGGGGTTCGATTACAAACCTTAAAATGGAATCAGGAGAAAGTACAACTACTACCCTAAGTGGTAGCACAACAACGGGCTATGTCCTTGATGATAAAGACTCTGGTGACTTCTTTTCGATTGATATAAAAAAAGACCCAGTTTACTCCACTCCAGTATTTGAATTAGTGGCAGGTACATCGAGCTGTCCTAACGAAGAAGGAACACAGCCACGTGACGATATGCAACTGGTATGTGCTACGCCAACTCAAACGGTGAATGACCCTGCCGGCGAAGCCGAATTTGTACTCCAACTATCTAATATTAGTCAGAGTGGAGAAGCCCGGACCTATAGTTTAAGTTTTGACCAGTCAAGCAACCCCAATGGAGCTATAGTTACCATAGGCGGAAGCCCCGTAGTTGGTAGTACAAACTACACCATTGCTTATGGGGGAAGTGTGAATGTGATTGTAAAAGTAAAAAGAGGAGCATCTACTATATTTTCTTACCCAGGCCTTAAATTTAAGCTTTCGGATAATTGTGGCGGTGATATAAGTAAATCAGTAGATTTGAATGCCTTTTTCGGTAATCCATGTAGTAGTATTACATTGTTCTCACCTGTAAATGATTTTAGAATAAACACTACCATTGTTCCGATTATAATGAAGAATTATGTTGTGGCTAACCTAACCAATGTCTCTCTTGAATATTCAAACGTTGGTTCGAGTAGTTGGTTTACAGGGTTTACCCGAACCGCCGCTCAGCTATCACCCGATGCGGCAGCAGGTACGCAAGTTGATTGGAATATATCTACACTTACAGATGGTAAATACAATTTTAGATTAAAACTGCTGTGTGGTACTAACGTAGTCTATACCCCAGTAGTAACGGGTGTGATTGACCGAGTGGCTCCGATTTTGTTTGGAAGCCCCGAACCAGCCGATGATAATTATGTAATCGGTGACCAAATTTCGGCAACATACAATGAGGTATTGGGCTGTGCTAATATGAATAACACCAATTTAATTCTAAGAAATGCAAAAACTAATGCTGTTGTTTCTGCCCAATTTGGTTGTTTTGAAAACAAAATAATGATTATGCCCCTCAGTACTATGGGTGTAGCAGGTGATAGTATGAAAGTTACACTCCTAAACATCCGCGATTTAGCTGGAAACGTAAAGAGTTCATCTGATACTTGGAAATTTATACTTGGAACTTTCGTGCCTGCTACAGGTAATAAAGCTGTATCTTTAAGTCCATCAAATATATCTGCTCCTACTGAAACTAATAAAAACCCTACATTAAATAGTCCTAATACTTCCATTTCGATGCTTGAAAACGCCTCGGGCACCTTAGACTTCTACTTTAATCTACCTGCAAATGTACCTAATAATTATGTGATAAATTATGCGATTTCAGGTAGTGCAAGATATGGAGTAGATTACTCAACTTCTTTTTCTCCGAGTAACTTAACTACCGGCAGAAAAATACTGACAAATCAATTTAATGGAACAGATGGAACAATCACTATTTTACAAGGTCAAAAAACAGCTAAACTATCAATTGACCCAATTGGAGACGGTATTTTTGAAAGCGATGAAACCATCATTATTACAGTTAACGAAGGTGGAGATTATGGCATTAGTGCAAGCTACACAATGACTGCTACTATTCTCAATGATGATGCCGATGATTGTTTGAATGGAGGAAACGTATTTGTATTGAATAATAATAATATTGGAAATACTGCTATTTCAGCAGGAACTTACCATAAATCATTATTGGAAACAACAGGTACGGTTGAAACACCTAGTAATGTAACAATGAAAGCAGCCAAATCTGTAACAATGAAACCTGGCTTTCAGGTTAAAGCTGGTAGTATCTTTACCGCAAATATTGAGGGATGTCCTCCATCACCTGCTGCCTTTAGTGTTCCAATTATTGAAAGTAATAAGCAAAACTCTAACAATATTCTATTGGCTTCCAATGATGGTGGTTTTGCAGCTTCAGTTACCGAACCATCGTCAGACATCAAATTTGAACCAAATGTTTTTGCTACCGTCAATGATAAAAAAGTTTTTTTTGAGTTCAAATTAGATAAAGACGACGATGTTACACTCATGCTCTTAAATGATTTCGCTGGCGAAAAACTAAGGATAATAGATAAAGTAATTTATAAAGCTGGTATTTATAATGTTGAGATTGAAACCTCTACCCTTAAAAAAGGTGACTATTATTTACAGTTGACAACAAGAGATAAGAAAACATATCAAAAAATAACAGTAATGTAATAAAGATTAAACTTCTTATCTTAACTCTTAATGAAGTCGAGAAAATTGGTTTCCCTGGCGTAGAATTTACAAATGCTAAGACTACAAAAATGCCATAAAGCCATACTTTTTTATCACCTAAAGTTTATCAGGAAAGCCCTCATTTTTTCTATTGAGGGCTTTTTTATTTTTACTTTGAATACAAATATTTGTAACTTAGCCAATAGTTAGGAATAATAAATATCAAAAAAATCAAATGAACAAAACCCTCTTTTTTGCTCTCTTCGTTGGCATTTCTATTACCTTCGGACAAAAAAACAATCCTTTACTTCCCGATTTCAGCCAAGCGACAACCTTAAAAGGCATGAAACTCGTTTGGCAAGATGAATTTAATACAAACGGCAAACCAAATTCCAAATTTTGGAAGTCAGAAAAAGGATTTGTCAGAAACGAAGAATTACAATGGTATCAAGAAGAAAATGCTACTTGCCAAAATGGTGTTTTGCTAATTGAAGGTAAAAGAGTGCAAATTCCTAACCCAAATTTTGAAGAAGGAAACACAAATTGGCGAAAAAACAGAAAAGAAATCAATTTTACATCGGCCAGTATTCAAACCAAAGGCTTACAAGAATGGAAGTTTGGTACTTTCATCATCAGAGCCAAAATCGACACAACGCTTGGTTCGTGGCCAGCTATTTGGACTTTGGGGAATTCGGGGCAATGGCCATCTAATGGAGAAATTGATATGATGGAATTTTATCGGGTAAAATCTGAGCCAACGATTTTGGCAAATGTAGCCTACGGAACAGATAAACAATACGTAGCCAAATGGGACGATTCAAAAACGAGTTTGAAGCATTTTACCGATAAAAATAAAGATTGGGTAAACCAATTTCATATTTGGAGAATGGACTGGACTCCCGAAAGCATCAATCTGTATTTAGATGACGAATTACTCAATTCAACGTCGCTTTCAGAGACTATCAATCCTGATGGTAAAAATCCATTCTTACAACCGCATTTTTTGCTACTAAATTTGGCAATCGGTGGGCAAAATGGTGGTGAACCAAAGCCAGAAACTAAGCTAATTAAATATGAAGTTGATTACGTAAGGGTTTATCAGAAGCAATAAAACAAAAAATCGGCAAAAGTAAAATTTTGCCGATTTCATATAAATCTATATTACCATTTCTTCTTTTTCTTCTTCTTATCTCCTACCGCCACAGCTTGAATTTGCTGTTCTTTTTTCTTCGGACTTGCCAGTAATCTATCTGCCAAATCAGGTCGATTGAGTTTGTGCAATCGACTACGAATCCAACTTCTAAACTCAGGTTTGTACCAAAAAAAGAAGCGATTTTGTGCCAGCTTTTCCTCACGAGTTTTGGCTGTTTTGATAGGCTGAAGTGTGTAAGGATGCACACCCGTGTAATAAATCACCTCTGCTACAGTCATTGGTGTTGGTGTAAAATCTTGCACTTGCTCCAACTGAAAACCTAAATCTTTGGTTTCGGCGGCCAAATTAGCCATATCGGCTTCTTCACAACCTGGGTGTGACGAAATAAAATACGGAATCAACGGCTGCTTTAGATTATGCTTGTCTTGAATCTTGTCGTATTTTTCCTTGAATTTTCTAAAATACTTAAACGATGGCTTACGCATAACACGCAAAGTATCGTCTGATGTATGCTCAGGTGCAACCTTCAAACGCCCCGAAACATGGCGAGTAACGAGCTGCTCCATGTATTCGTCATGATTGCCATCTTTGTTATTTTTATTAAAATCATCGACCAATAAATCGTATCGAACACCCGACCCAACGAACGCTTTTTTGATTTCGGGATGAGCATCTACTTTTCGGTAAATTTCAGTAATTGGCTTGTGCGAGGTATCAAGATTCGAACAAATAACTGGGTGAATACAACTCGGAGCTTGGCAACGATTACAAATAGACTCGTCTTTGCCTTTCATCTTGTACATATTAGCCGACGGCCCACCCAAATCTGAAATATAACCTTTAAATTCGGGGTGTTTCGTAATCTGCTCAACCTCTTTCATAATTGAGTTTTCGGAGCGAGAAGCAATAAATTTGCCTTGATGAGCTGAAATTGTGCAGAAACTACAACCTCCGAAACATCCACGATGCATATTTATCGAAAACTTAATCATATCATAGGCAGGAATCGGCCCACGATTTTTGTATTTCGGATGTGGCAAACGAGTATAAGGCAAATCAAAAGACTGGTCGATTTCCTTTTCTTCCATTGTCTTGAAAGGTGGATTTATCACCAATGTCTTCTCTCCTACTTTCTGCAAAATTCTATTTGCTTGCCATTTATTTGATTCTACTTCTACAACTTTAAAATTAGAAGCATATTTGATTTTATCAACTAAACACACTTCGTGGCTCGCAATTTCTACCGAACTCCACCCTTTATGCTCAGGAATATCATCATGCGATTCGTGCAAATACGCAACCTGATTGATGTCTCTTACTTGCTCAAATGTTTCACCATTTTTCAAACGGCTTAATAATTCACGCAATGGTTGCTCACCCATGCCATAAACCAGCATATCTGCTTCCGAATCGGCCAAAATTGTTGGCATAAGTTCATCTTTCCAATAATCATAGTGCGTCACACGACGAAGCGATGCCTCTATTCCACCAATTAACACTGGTACATCAGGGTAAAGCTGCTTTAAAATTTTGGAATAAACAGTGGTTGCATAATCGGGTCTAAAACCCGCTTCACCACCTGGGGTGTAAGAGTCATTGGAGCGTAAACGCTTGTTGGCTGTGTAATGATTCACCATCGAATCCATACAACCTGCCGTTACGCCAAAGAAGTATTTGGGCTTACCAAATTTCTTAAAATCACGCAAATCGTCCTGCCAGTTTGGTTGTGCCACGATTGCAATTCGAAAGCCTTCGCTTTCTATAATCCTACCGATTACAGCCGTTCCAAAAGCGGGGTGGTCAACATAGGCATCGCCCGAAATCAATACTACATCAACATCGGTCCAGCCTCTTTTCTCAACTTCTTTTTTGGTAAGTGGCAACCAGTCGGTTATTGGTCTTTCTATCATATAAATAGTCTGTAATTTTTGGTTCACCGTCGGCAGTTATTGCCAAATGCTCCCCAAAAGCTATTTAGTTGTTTGATTGACTATACAATCTTATCAACTTTTTGCAAAATTACGCAAATTCTACTTAGGTTAACTAAAATTACTTGGATTTGGTTTGAAGTTTACACTAAATGAGAATATTTTGAAATAATTAATAAAAACGGCAGCTCATTTTATCAGAGTCTCATATAAACCATCCCTATTCGGGGAATATTTTCCCCAATAAATTACAAAATATAGCCTCTCCCATGATGGCACAAAAGTTTTAGGTGTAAACATAAATTGATTCAGTCAATCAATTCTCTAACACTAAAACATAGAATACCATGAAAAAAGTAATTTTGATTTTAATGACACTTACAGGAATATATGGTTGTAATTCAAAAGCGACTAATTCGGATGCTGAAATTACAAAAGCAAAACAAGCAGCCATTGACTCAATGAAGCAAGTACATTTGATAAGCCAACAACAAAGACAAATTGATTCATTGAAAATGGCATCTGAGGTAAACCCAACGAAAGCAAATACAGTCAATAGTACCTCTTCAAATGCCTATACTTCAAGTTCAAGAAGCACAACTCCTTCAACACCTGTGAGTTATGCAAGTACTAACAAGAAAAAGAAAATGAGTAATGTAGCTAAAGGTGCAATCATCGGTGCAGGTGTTGGTGCAGTAACGGGTGCGGTTGTATCTAAAAAGAAAGGTCAAGGAGCAATTGTTGGTGGTGTACTTGGTGCTGGTGCAGGAGCTGGTGTTGGTGCCGTAATTGATAAAAAACAGAAGCAAAAAGAAAACGTTATTTATTTTAAATAACATTCAATTAGATAAATAAATACGAAGGGGAAGATAAATAAAATTATCTTCCCCTATTTTTTTGAATAAGACTCGATGAAATTTTTCTGTTTGAGCAATAATTAGCAACAAATTAGTAAAAACAACGTTTTGTATGTCTAAAAATAGATTTTCTCTAATTAAATTAATGAAAAAACTAACGTTTTTATTTCTTTCTTTTACACTACTTGTATCGTGTAGAAAAGAATTTGCAAGTTTTCAGAAGTCTCCAAACATCAATTATACTTCTCCAAAAAAGTCCATAGCAATTCCTGTTAGAATTACTCAACCCGCCCCCTCCGCCCTGATTGCTTCTACACAAGATTCTTTTACTGAACCAATCAAAGTTTTTGGGTTAGAAACGAATGAGGCAATTATTCAAAAACAACAAATCCAAGATGATGGAAGAAGAAAAAACCGAAAAAATATCAGTAGAAAACAAGAAACTTTTTTTGAAAAAGTATTCCCAAATCAGCACACAAAAGACAAAAAAACTGTTAAAAAACGCCGAAAACCAGTTCCTCTTAGTTCTACTATTTATACTGGTTTTATCATTTTAGGCATTGCCATTTTGCTTGCTTTGGTTTCACTTAATTCGCTTTCATTACTTTTTGGCGTAGCTTCAATTCTCTTCCTTTACTTGGGTTTCAAAAAGTATTTCCGAAAGAAACGCCGTCGTGATATTTTTAGATAAACTATCTATTTTCAAGCAGCAAATATTTTATTTTAAACATTTTTGTCGAACAAAAATATTTTATGCCTAAAATTGACCACGACACCAAAGAAAAGATATTTGCTGCTGCCGAAAAAGTGTTTCACAGAAATGGTTTTAAAGGAACTCGCACAACCGAAATAGCACAAGAAGCAGGAATTAGTCGGACGATGTTACACTATTATTTCAGCACCAAAGAAGAGTTATTTCAAGCAGTAATGAATAATACTTTGGGAGTTGTATTTCCTCATTTGGCTCGGTTGATGGAGCAGAATCTGGATTTGGTTCAGTTAGTTTCGTTAATGATCGATACACTATGCGATTTGTTCGAAGCAAAGCCAACTTTACCAAGTTTCGTTGTAAATATCATCAACGAATCGCTAGATGTAGTGAATATGCTTGCAACAAACTCGGATGATGATTTTCCACATCGTTTAGAGGTACTTTTAAACGCTGAAAGGCAAAAAGGCAATAATATTGAATCAGAATTTACTGGAGAAGACCTGATGATGAATATTTATTCGCTCTGTGCTACTCCTTATTTGGGATATATCTACATAAAAACTAAAGAGAACAGAACTGATGAGCAAATGATGGAATTGATGCGACAACGCAGACAAAAAATCAAAAATCTAATGCTCAAGTGTCTAATGAAGTAATAATCTGAGTAAAATATTTTTATGGCCATATTGGTCATATTTTTTTAGCTTATATTAAACAATTTTGTCGAACATATTTGTTTGCATGAAAAATCAAAAGAAATACATTGGTTATCAGACCAAAGATTTGGCTCTACCACATGCCAAATTTTATAATGAAATCATCCGACCAATTCCTGAATTGGTCAAGAAAGCAAGCAAAAAGCCTGAAAAACAAGGACTTTGGTTTGAAAATGTACGGCATCTTCATAATACTGGTTACCTTGACTTAGAAATAGGAAAACGAATCACCATTAGCTCGGGTGGACATAGCTTTAGTGCCAATTTCATTAGAGAAGATGCGATTTTAATTCTGATGAAAAACTTCAATCAATACTCTGTAAATAAAGAAGCCATGACTGCCGAAGCAGGGCCAGGTGTAGGCGGAAGTGTTTTGATGAAAGCACTCTACAAAGAGCATCTATTTTTTCCAGCGGGGCATTGCAAGGGCGTTTGTATTGGTGGATACTTGCTTCAAGGTGGCTATGGTTGGAATGGCCGAATGAAAAGCCTTAAAAGCATTATTATTATTATAGTATATTCCGTTCTAATTGTTTGCCATCTAAATGCCCAAATTGTATTGATAGCACCAGCAAATCAATAGATATAGAACTACCCAATCATAACCTTAAAGTAGGCGAAAAGGTAAAGCTAATTTTTGATAAAAAACATGGGCTATTTGAAATAATGTAGAAATCAAGATAATCACTTACTATCAAACAAAAACTAAAAATAGCTTTGCTTGTGCCAGTAAGGCTACTATATCATCAATCCTACTCTCGATGGCGAAGCACAAATGCCCGATTTCGCTCATATGATTTCTTGATGGCTTTGAGTTTTTCATCCGAAAGTCCAATTTTATCAATTTGAATAATGGCTGCTTCGTAATAATCTACTAAATAATCTCTCAAACTATTTCGATGCTCAGCTCGCTTAAATGGGCAAATATTTTCTTCTTTTTTAGCCAATTCTTCGTAGTTTTCTTTCAAGAACGATAATTCCATATCTTCAACTTCTGCGAGAAGTAAAAAAAGTTTATCAGGGTCGTTTATAAATGGTAAAATATTCGTAATCGTTTTGATAAGATGCCGAACAATTATATAATCTTCTTTTCCCCAATGATAAATTTGGTCGAAAGCCAAATCGACCAACTGCTCAAAATTGAATTCTCGAATATGAATGTTTTTTTGTTGGAGTAAAGTCGCTTCTTTTGAGATTGTGTTACTCGAGGCTGCTTTTTTGATAATGTTTCCCAGATAATCAATGCAGTTGAGAGCCGTAGTTGGGTCATTGACTGCGGGTGAAATGGCCTTGATGGCAATATCAACCAATTGGCGGATGCCAAAAGGAATATCTTGCTCATAGCTACGAAACTTACTGATAATAAACTGATTAGCAATTTTTGAGAGGTTCTGTTGATAAAAATCTCGTTCGGATTCCGAACATTCAATTTCGACCAATGGCATTCCTTCCAGCACAAAACTTCCTACGTGGGGTTTTACCGAAATTTTAGATTGGCTATTTTCGGGAATTATCTGATATAAACTTTTGTATCTTATTGAATCAAGATAACCACTTTCTTTAATGACAATCAAGAGTTTATTGGACTTACTCGACTGAAAATCAGCTACATCATATAATTCGTTTATTTCTTTGATAGTCCGTTTAGCAATATTTTGCGTAATACTTGATGCATTTATATTATCAACTACGTGGTGAATAAACAGCGGAAAAACCAAAAGAATGAGATAAAACGAACCAACGATTCCGAATTTTGGGTAAATAAGTGATGCATCCGAAAGTCCAAAATATTGCAAGCCCATCAAATAACCCACACAAGCCAAAAACGACCACAGAAAAAAACGGCTGAAATGGTCATATTCAAAAAAAGAACGAATAATTCGGGGAGAAAACTGCACCGAAGCCAACTGTAAAGCCACAAATACAAATGAGAAAGTTGTTACAACCAAAGTTGCCACGATACTGGCCAATGTAGAAAGATAACCATCAAGTAGCACTCCTTCTTGCCCTTTTCTGAAAAAATGAAGAATGGTTGTCAAAATAGCTACAATAAGATAGGCAAGCATTGTTAAATATCGCCAATCTTGTTTGATGTGTTCGTGGAGTAAAAATAGTTTACGCTTCAATTGATTAAGTTAGTTTTGACCGTAAAAGTAAATAAAAGCTTTTGATTCGGATACTTCATATGATGAAATTCTTATAGAGGTTTCCGCTAATGAAAAACATTTACAACCAAAAAACAGGTATTTTTACGCATACGCCAATTGTTTTTGCCAGCTACTTTTGTGTTCAGCATTTAACCAGAAGTAACCCAAAACAATTTTGTAGATTCACAATACGATCGGCAAAAATGGGTAAAAAACGTTTTTTCAAGCATTTTGTAAGAAATGAGCTAAAAAATGTCATTTTTGAGCTAATAAAAAAAGTTTTTCATTCATTAATTTTGCCGTTATTACAACCAGCTTTGTGCCATGAAAACTCTTTACTTAACACGTCGTCATCAAATTGAAATCAATGAGATAATGTATTTGCAAAGTGAAAGTAATTATACACTGATTCATACAACTAATAAAATAAAAACGATTGCATCACAGACGCTTCACTTAGTCCACTCTTCCATTGACTACGATAATTTCATCCGAATCAGTCGTAGTCATATTCTTAATATTGAGTATATCTCAACTTATAGCCTTGAAAGAAATAAACTTACGCTAAAACTTTCAAATGGTGAAAAATTTACTGCTTCGAGAAGAAGAATTAAAAATTGTTTAGATAAAATTGAAGTAATTCAAAAAAAAAGCAATTTAAGCCTGTAAAATGAAAAATTTTATTTGTTACTGAATCACACTATTTTTTTTAGTAAAAATTTGGTTGGAGAATAGTTATCTCATGCACTATATTTGCCGGCACAGAGATACAACCCAAACCATGAGAACTACACAATTAGCCTTTAACGTAATTGTATTTTGCTTGTTTAGTTTTGAAATAAATGCACAAGCAATTTCACTCCAAAATGCCGACAAATTCCCTTTAAACATTACGACTTCAGTCGAGATATTTAAGGATTCAACTGCATCCATACCTTTAGTCGAAATCACTCAAAAGCCATTTTATAAATCAACCAAAGACCATTTCTTATTTCCGTACTCTAATGATGTTTTTTGGGTTCGTTTCAATTTAAAAAACACTGATTCTTCCCAAGAAAACTACACTTTAATTTGGTCAAATCCATTAGTTGAACAGCTTGATTTTTATATTGCGGATAATTCCGAAATGAAGAATTTCTTACACAAACAACAAAAAATAATTACCTCAGAAAGAGATAAAAAATTTATTGACCAAGACCCAAAATTTGTTTTTGATCTAAAACCTAATCAAACAAAAACAATCTATATCAAGCTCACAAGCAAGCGTGGGCACTATGCTGAATTGAGGCTACACACCAAAGACTCATACACAAAGTTTAGAATGGATGATTTTTCGGGGCAGGGCTTTTTGAATGGTTTGATGTTTTTCAGACTTTTTTTGGTATTAGTCCTGAGTTTCTTTGTAGTTAACGATTTATCATTTAGGCTATTCTCTTTATATACCGTTATACGTACTTTCAACTATTGGGGATATATCAATATTGCAGGGCCGCTTTTTACAGATATTCCCGAATTAGCTCAAAAAATAGATTATTTATGCTATAACTCAGGAACTTTGGGAACTGGGATTTTTATTTTAGTGGCATTTCTGGTTCATAAACTTTCTAAAGTCCATATCTATCTCATCAGTTTCTTTTTGGTTATCAATGTTTTTTTTAATGTAATCATATTTGTCGATTATCAATGGTATTGGTTAAAGGCTGGAGTATATACCCTTGTTTACTCGGCGGCATATTATATTTTGTTGAATGTCTATTTTATTATAAAGAAGGTTACATTTGCCAAATATTATAGTATTCTCTTTATTTTTGGCCTACTTAGCACGTTTTTACTCAATGTCAGATTACTCGGCTGGATAGAAATGCAACCTATTTATACGCTTTCATATTATTTCTTTTTTGCTGAATTTTTCTTTTTTATCTTTTTCTTAGGTCGAATTTTTAGAAATACTGAGTTAATCAAAATTCTGACAGAGCAGCAATTAAAATTCAACATCGAACAAAATAGGAAGTTAAAAGAACTGGACAACCTCAAGACTACTTTCTTTACTAATATTTCACACGAACTCCGTACACCACTTACACTTATAACAGGACCATTCCAACAATTGGCCGATAAATACCCAACCGACAAACTGATTCCGCTGATTCAACGAAATACAGATAGGCTTCTGAAACTAATCAATCAGTTACTTGATATTAGCAAACTCGAAGCAGGGCAAATGAAGCCAGAAATAAGTCAGCAAAATATCACGCAATATTTACGCACACTCACAAGTTCGTTTGCTTCTTTGGCTGAAAGTCGAGAAATAAATTTTGAAAGACATATTAGTAAAACTGAAACTTACGGTTTCATCGACAGAGATAAAATTGAAAAAATAGTAACAAATCTTCTTTCAAATGCTTTTAAATTCACACCTAAAAATGGTCTGGTAAGGATTTCGACAAAATTTGATGAGTTACAGAAAACAATGTCGATTGAGGTAAACGATACAGGCATTGGTATCGAATCTGAGAAATTAAATAAAATATTTGACCGTTTCTTTCAAGTTGACGATACACAAAATCGGAAATATGAAGGAACAGGTATTGGGCTGGCTTTGGTGAAAGAACTAGTGGCGGTTCTTAAAGGCAAAATATCAGTGAATAGTCAAAAAGATGTTGGAACAACTTTTACAGTTAGTTTACCGATTGACATGAATACTTGGAAAGGTTTTATTATTGAAACAAGCGAAACAACGGTAAGAGAGCCAGATTTTGAATCAAAACCCTCAGAAAAAGTAACCACCGAACAAGACGTCTTACTCGACAATGAGAACATTCTTTTGATTGTTGATGACAACGAAGACATAAGAAAATATTTGCGTAGTATTTTTGAGAAAGAATACAAAATCATTGAGGCCGTCAACGGAAAAGACGGTATCGAGAAAGCAACGGCACAAGTACCAGATATTATCATCAGCGATTTGATGATGCCCGAGATGGATGGTTTTGAGTTTTGTAAGTTTCTGAAAGCTGATGAAAAAACAAGCCATATTCCAATTGTAATGCTCACGGCGAAGGCTAATATCGAGAGTCGAATTGAAGGCTTTGAACTTGGTGCTGATGATTATCTGACAAAGCCATTCAATAGCCAAGAAATGCAGGCACGAGTGAAAAATCTACTCGTGATTCGTGAAAAGTTAAACAAATATTATCAGAAAAATAATAATCAAAAACCCTTAGATGTAAAAGTCAATGTCATTGATGAACATTTTATTAAAAAAGTAACAGGGGTTCTTGATACTCATTTGTCTGACTCTCAGTTTAGTATCGAACAATTGGCCGGAGAGTTATCGCTCAGTCCGACTCAACTTCGTCGCAAAATCAAGGCACTGAGTAATCAAACAATTGTAGAGTTTATCAGAAACTACCGCTTAGAAAAAGCAGCCCAGTTACTCAGACAAAATGCGGGAAATGTATCCGAGATTGCTTTCAATGTTGGATTCGATAGCCTCAGTTATTTCGGAAAAGTTTTTCAAGAAATTTATGGTGTATTACCTTCTGAGTACAAAGAAAAAGTTCAAAAATAAGGTGTTTTAATTTTCACCGATGGTTTTGTTTTACAATTTTCTTAATTCTCAAGCTTTATCGCATGTATAGAAATCCCTTTTATTTCTATAACAATGCTACTATTGCGATGTGACATCTGCCCGCCAAATCTACTCTTGATTATGGCTGGACTGAGCTTAGGTAAATTATTTGCTTTCCAGAAGTTCTTTAGTTATAATTTCTCGACTCCAAAACAAAAGAAAGGCATCTCATTTATAAATGATTTTTAGAGTACTTATAATTTATTATCATATCAAATCTCGAGATTTCCTACATTACTCTCACTCATTGTAAGCTAAACCCCAATAGAGCTAAACAATTTGATGAGTCTTGAAAATTCAATGTCGAGCAAACTACCCCAAAAGAGGACATTTTACTGAAAAACTTGCAAAAAAATATCCAAAAGTTAAATCGAAAATGTAGGATCAAATCTTTTTATGTTTATATACAAAGGGGGCTTTTGGTAGATTTTTTTGTAAAGAAACCTAAAACTAACCCTCATTTCTCAAAGATTTGAAGGGTTTTCTTTTTTACATGGAAAAAGCATCTTTATCTATTATATTTGCCAAAAAAACTCCAAGATTTTATCCCAAATGAAGCAATATCACGATTTACTAAAGCATATTCTCGAAAACGGCACAAAAAAAACTGACCGTACTGGCACTGGCACAATAAGTGTTTTTGGTTATCAAATGCGTTTCAATCTACAAGAAGGTTTTCCCCTCGTGACTACCAAAAAAGTACATACAAAATCTATCATTCATGAGCTACTTTGGTTTATTAAAGGCGAAACAAATACCGCTTATTTAAAAGAAAATGGTGTTTCGATTTGGGACGAATGGGCTGACGAAAACGGAGATTTAGGTCCAGTTTATGGCAAACAATGGCGTAGTTGGGAAGCTCCAAACGGACAAGTGATTGACCAATTGAAAGATGTGCTTAATCAATTAAAAAAATCACCTGATTCTCGCCGAATCATTGTTTCAGCTTGGAATGTTGGTGAATTATCGAAAATGGCATTGATGCCTTGCCATGCTTTTTTTCAGTTCTATGTGGCTGATAATAAGCTTTCGTGCCAACTATACCAACGAAGTGCCGATGTATTTTTGGGTGTTCCGTTTAATATTGCTTCGTATGCACTTTTCACGATGATGGTTGCTCAAGAATGCGGACTCGAAGCCCACGAATTTATCTGGACGGGTGGCGATACGCATATTTATTCAAACCATTTGGAGCAAGTAGAAAAACAACTTTCTCGTGAACCAAGAAAATTACCTAAAATGACTTTAAATCCAGACGTAAAAAGCATTTTTGATTTCAGATTTGAAGATTTTACACTTTCAGAATATGATCCATATCCAGGTATAAAAGCACCAGTTGCTGTATAAAAACAATAGCCGTTGCAAATGCAACGGCTATTGTTTTTATACAAAGGTTTTTAGTGTTGACGAAGTTTGTCTGGGTTTTGCTGACAACACTCCATATTATTTACGGTCGTCACCTGCCAAAGCAATTCCACGTAAAGATTGTGTAGTGATTACAAAATCTTTTTTCAATTTTTCAGTTCCTAATTCTACAACGAATGTATATTCGCCATCAACTAAATTAGACAAATCAAAAGCTTTTACGTATTGAACATCATTTGATGGATAATCGTAGAAAAACAGATTGTTTTCTTTATCAACCAAAGAGATTTTAGTTTTTTGTTTTGAAGGGTTTTCAAAAGCGAGTTTGAAACGTAAGTTTCCTAAATCTTGAACGCTCAAAGCATTTTTTTCTGTAGAGGCAACTTTACCCGCTGCTTTTGTTTGAGCCATTCCTTCTGTTGTAGCAGTTGCTAATGTAAATACTAGTGCTAATGCTTTGATGATATTTTTAGTGTTCTTGTTCATTTTCTTAATTGTTTAAATGTTGATCTGTTATTTTAAAAGTGTAAGTCAAATTAATTACTCGCCAAAGAAACGCCTCTGAGAGTTTTAGTAGTGATAGCAAAATCTTTTTTCAATTTTTCTTTACCTGTTTCTACTACGAAACTATATTCACCGTCAGTCAAGTTAGAAAGGTTAAAAGCTCTAACATATTGAGTATTACCGAATGTGTACTCATCGAATAACACATTGCTTTCTTTATCAAGTAAATATATTTTCGTCTTTTGTCGCAAAGGGTTTTCAAAAGCTAACTTAAAGCGAAGACTTCCCATGTCTTGAACGCTCAGATTTGTAACCGTAGCTGTTGATGTCGTTTTTCCTGAAGCAGGCGTTCCTGAAGCAGCTTTCGCTTGTGCCATTCCTTGAGTGGCAGTTGCCGAAACTATTGTCGCAGCAAGTCCTAATACTAATGCTAATTTCTTCATAATTTTCTTTGTTTTCGTTTCGATTGGAGTAATATTTTAAAAAGTTAAAACTAAAAAAAGTCATATCAATTATTTGTCTCCGTCGAAAACCTTTGTGTTGCAAATGTATGTAAGTAATTGAACACAAGTCAATTAAGAAATCATTAAATTCTGAAAGTTGTTTTAAAATTATAGCAGAATATTAGAATATTACAACGTTTTTCGGAATACTTCAAGAGAAAATTTGAATAATCCTATTAAATTAATAGACTAAATAGCAGTCAAAATATCACTTTTCTGGGTCAGTTTGCAATACTTCCTTATAATAGTACAAAAACCGATTTTTTAACCGTTTTTTAGCATTTTTGCCAAATATTCTTTTTCAAAGAATGTATAGAATTTTATTTTTAAAATATTTTAATAATTAATTCTGATTCTCTGTCAATTTTTGTAGTTTTTTTTAACCACTGAGTTATTAGAACGGTCCGCCGTAGCGGTTCTTTCACGGAGTTTCACTGAGGAAAAAGCACCAAAAACTTTGTAAAACTCCGTGAAAAACTCTTTTAAACTCCGTGGTTAATTTGATATTCACAAAAAATTTAAAATAATCGTAACTCTTTAGTTAAATCGGGTACCTACCGTTGATGTAAATATTTTCGCAGAAATTCAAAAAAAATCGTAAATCGTCATTCAAAAAATCGTTAAGATGTTAAAAGTCAAAAACTTTTCAAAAAGCTACAATAACCACATAATCGTTGCGGTTGAAAATTTAGAGATTCCCGAAGGAATTCATTGGTTCAAGGGAATCAATGGTTCGGGCAAATCAACTTTCTTTCGTTCAGTAGCAGGAATTATTCCTTTTGATGGTAATATTTCTTGGAATAATCTCGATATCAGAAAAGACGCAGTTCCCTACCGAATGCAAGTAAACATGAGTGAAGCCGACCCACTCTATCCTGATTATTTATCGGCTTATGATTTGTTAAGTTTCATTGCCGAAGCTAAAAAAGCCGAAACCTCACAATTAAAAAATTTAGCCGAAACTCTGGGTGTAGATGTCTATTGGAAATCGGCTATCGGCACTTATTCGAGTGGAATGCTCAAAAAAGTATCATTATTGAGTGCATTTCTCGGAAAACCCAGCTTAATCATGCTCGACGAACCACTCATTACGATTGACGACCGCTCGGTGCAAATTGTCTATGAACTTGTAAAAGAATATGCCGAAAAACAAGGTGTGAGTTTTCTACTTTCTTCACATCAAGACTTCCGATTCGAGAAATTGGCCATTAAAAATATGTATTTGGTTCAAAATCAAACCATTACGCAATTATGAAAACATTCTCTCGCATACTCAGCCTGACTATTACGAAAGAATATTATCGTCAAAATGCGGTATTCATATTTGCCGTAATGATGTTTTCTTTTGGCTTCATGCGGGCCGAAGAGCATAAAACCATCATTAAAAGTGCATTAAATCTGCCTTCACTTCTGGGTTTAATATTTATTGCTTGGGCATTGCACGCTCTAAAAGTAATATTATTCTCGCTCCGAATGTTTGAATCGAAAAACAATGAGTTTCTATATCATATCCGTCTATTTTCGCCACTAAAACGCTATTTAGCACTGGGTTTAATGCAACTTTCTTTGCTTCAACTCACCGTACTCTATTCACTTTGGATGATAAAAATTGGTATCGAACAAAGTAAATTTTTAGAAACATCGGCTATTATTGGTTTCAATATCCTGTTAGTTATAGTAGGAATCATCGTTTATGAATATCGCATCAAGCACCCAAATGTTGTTCGAGCTTCATCAAAACCTATTCAAAATCTTCTTAGTCGCTTCAAAACTCCATCGTATATTTTTTTCATAAGATATTTATTTGCCAAACAACCTGTATTACTCCTATTGAGTAAACTTTTTTCTTGCTTTATGCTTATTGGCGTTTGCAGCCTCTACCCTACCGATGCATACGACGAACGCCTTTTGGCTCTCGGCGGACTTTTTGCAGCAGCTGGTCACACCGTTTTTTGTCAGCAGTTTTTCTATTATGAAAATCAATTTTTATCCTTTAGCCGTAATCTTCCTATAAACTTACATCAGCGAATTTTGGGTTACTTACGAACCTACTCTTTGCTGCTCATTCCTGAATTGATAGTTTTACTCCGTAACCTACCCGAAGGTGTAAATTATTTCTTTGCTCTGCAACTCACTATTTTTATTCTTTCGATGATATTTCTTAATCATCATACACAGTATATCAATAATGTATCAAACGATGCCTACTTACAGCGGTTGTTTTTTGCAGGAATTCTGTTTTTACTATTGATAATGTTCAAAATTCCAGTAATTTTGATGGCATCAGTCAATTTTTCGCTGGCTATTTTCGTTTTCCACAAGAACTATTACGAAAGCCAGTCTTCATAAATCAAATAACTATGATTCGCTTCTTATTCCTGTTTGCGTTTTTATCAAATATTTGTTCAGCTCAAGGTGTATTCAAACTCTCAGGTGAAGTACAAAATCCCACCGAAAGAAAAGTTTTGATTACGCTTTACCGAGACTGGGTGGGTGAAGAAGAAGAATACGAAATCAAACTCAATGATAAAAATCAGTTTAGTTTCAGCACGAGTCTCAACCACGTAGCATACATTGATTTTTATTACGCTGACCAAGGTTTTCATTATTGGATCATCGAACCAGACGACGATATTTCAATGAAATTTACTCCTAAAAACTTTTGGCCTTCGTTAAAATTTACAGGAATGGGGTCGGACAAACTCAATTACTACGTAAAACAACGAGAAAAGTTTGAAGAAAAACGAGATTTTGAAAAAGAAGCTGATGCCCTCAGCAAAGCTCCACAAGAACAATATTTTGATTTTCTGGACAACGAACAACAAGCACAAATAGAGTTTTTGGAGAAAACACCTTTTCTTTCTGAAAACTTCATCCAATCTCGTAAGGCCGATATTATTGGCACACTACAAAACTACAAAGTCAATTTTTTGTCGGGAAGCAAGTACGGCTCTTGGACAGAAGAAAAAGTAAAAAGTTCACTAAAAATCGAAGAACTCCCCGACTCTGTTCAGGCTCATTCGCTCGAATATGGCAATATGTTTCAGAACCTCATGGACTTGTTTGTAGCAAAATCGGCCGTCAGAAAACGTAAAGATTTGACCGAACTCGAAGAGATTAACCTCATCAAATCATCGTATTCTCGTGCCTATTTTTCTTTTCAATTGATAGAAAGAGTCACGGCCTTCAAGCTCAAAAATATGATTGAAGCCGAAAACATCACGCCAAAAATACAAGCAATGGTCGATGATTTTCTGGCAACTGCCACCAGTCGAGACTATAAAAATTATCTTTCTAAAAAGGTAAGTTTCTCTAAAACTCTTGCTAAAGGCTCACCCGCCAAACCATTCAAGCTAAAAGATATTGATGGTAAAGAAGTTTCGCTCAAAGATTTCCTTGGTAAGAC
Organism: Emticicia sp. MM; assembly: GCF_001649495.1. Taxonomy (NCBI): domain Bacteria; kingdom Pseudomonadati; phylum Bacteroidota; class Cytophagia; order Cytophagales; family Leadbetterellaceae; genus Emticicia; species Emticicia sp. MM. Next base: position 100,449 of record NZ_LXHX01000098.1, read on the forward strand.
GGTCTATCTTGATTTTTGGGCAAGTTGGTGTGGCCCGTGTATTTATGACATGAAATTTATGGAAACTGTGAAAGCAAAGTTTCAAGATGAAGTAGTTTTTATTCAGATTTCGCTCGATAACGAAACTGAATGGCGTGAAGCGATAAAAATGTATGATGTAAAAGGCATCAACCTGAGAGCTGACGAAAATAGCACGATTACTAAAAACTACGGCGTAACGGGGATTCCCGCCTACTATTTGATTGATAAAAAAGGAAATTTTGCGGTCTCACAAGTAAGCGACCCCAGCAACGATGAAGGACAAGAATTAATCAGACAAATTGAAGAGGTATTGCAAAGAAAATAACTCAACCTACTTACTAAGAATCTGCTTAAATTCATTCAATTTTACCACGTTTAATGGAGGAAAATCTACTTTCTTGAAAATGTCAAAATGTTTATCGTTTGAAACTAAATAATGAGCATTAGTAGAAATAGCAAGGTCAGAAAATTTATTATCATCAGGGTCATTGATAATCAGCCCTAAACGGAAATATGGAACGGCTAATTCAGTATTTGGCGAGGTAAGTAAAACTTTCAGGACTACATCAGCGGTTTCTGGGCTATAAAATTCGCTTAGTTTCTCTTCATACTCTTGCAAAATTTCAGTACTAACAACCCAAGTAAACTCCTTATTTCTGAACGCCAAATAAAGCCAAAAATAGTCACCATTGGCAGGAATTGATGCAATCAAGCAATTTGTATCAATTACTACCCGCATTATTTTGTACGTTGGCTATTACCTAAAACATTTTCAATGTCTTCTTTGGTGTATCCTTTCAAATTAATGGCACGCTGTACTTCTTTTTGAAGCAAATTATCATAATATTTCAAAAGTATTTCATTGATTTCAGCTTGCTCAGTTTCAGACATCTTCCTGCTAAACAACTTCAATAAATTCAATTGAACATCATTTAAACTTTGGGCAGAAACACTCATAATATATTGGTTTAATAAATCAAATATAGAGCAATATTTACATTTCTCAAATAATGCGTTGCATAAAGTAGCTTTTTATAGCACATTATACTATTTTCACGTATATAAAATTTAAAGCAAAAGCAGAAATGCAATACCTTATTATACTTATATTTACCTTACTACCCTTCCAAACCTTCGCCCAAGAAGGAAACCCTTACGAAGCCTATAAAGCAAAATGGATTGGTAAACCTGCCCCCGATTTTAAATATAAAGATATTAACGGGAAAGAATTTTTCTTATCTGACCTCAAAGGAAAAGTAGTTTTAATGAATTGCTGGTTCATTAACTGCTCTGGTTGCAGAATCGAATACCCAGGCTTACAAAACCTAAAAAACAGACTTGAAAAACAACGAAAAGCTGACCAAATTGTACTACTCTCGTTGGCTCTTGATTCTAAAGAGCAATTACAAGAATATCTAAAGAAAATGCCTCTCAATTTCTTTCACATGGCCGATGCTGGCGAAATCACACAAAGTACTTTTGGTGCTTTAGGCTTCCCGACAAACCTTATTATCGACCAAAATGGTATTATTCGACACATCAAACTCGGTGGTTCTCCGCAATCGGCTGATGATATTGAATATGAGATGTTGCAGTTATTGAAGAAATAGAACTTTAAGATAACATACTCTTTTTTTCAACTACCCTTATCTTTGCTGACTGTGTTCCTACAAACTTGATTTTTGTAAAATCTAAAAAAAGTTCCTCACTATCGTTTCCTTGGGTCATCCTTATTTTTACCCAATCATCAACTTCTCACTTGGCTGGTCATTCAAAACTCTCATACATTTGATGCAACAAAACGCAACAAATTATGTGGACATCTATCCTCAAAAGAATCTTAAATATTAGTAAAGCTCAAGCCCACTCGGCTCTCGATACTATCGAAGACCCCGTGCAAATGATGCAATTAGCAGTAGTTGAATTAGAAGCCTCAATCGTCAAATTATCGAAAGCAGTGGCCGTAGCAATGGCCAATCAGAAAAAGTTACAAAAAGACCATGAACAATTTAAACTCGAAGCTATTTCGTGGTATCAGCGAGCAGCCTTGGCTATGCAAAACGGTAATGAAGATTTAGCAAAAAAGGCATTGACTCAAAAAACGCTTGCCGAGAAAAAGGAAGTTGAATATGATCTTTTAGCCCAAAATTCACAAAAAATGGTTGAGCAACTCAACGTTCAGTTAGATGAATTTAAGCTAAAGCTTGAAGAAACTACTACCAAGCAAAAGATTTATGCCGCACGAGCCGAAACCGCCAAAGCACAAAAACAAATTGCAGAATCGCTCGGTGGACTTAATGCAAGTGCATTGGCTAATCTCGAAAAGTATGAAGATAAAATCAACCAATTAGCTGCCGAAGCGGAGAGTATTTCGGCCATGAATTCGGCAAAAAACAATCTGAATCAAGAGTTCCGAGAAATCGAAACAGAACTGAATGTTCAGTCAGATTTTGAGCAGTTAAAGGCACAACTGGAGCAAAAATCTATGGTCGAAAAACCACTCAATTTAGAGGCTATTGAGGTAAAAATTAAAGAAATGCAGTCGAAAGCACCGCAAATCGAGCAAAAACAAGACTTAAATAAATTATTAAACGAATTTTTCAAACAGTAAAAAGCTATGTCTATTAACTTAAAAAAGGGAGGTTCAATTAACCTCAGCAAAGAAATGACCAAACTCAACAAAGTAATGATTGGGTTAGGTTGGGAAAAAACTAATATGAATATCGACCTCGACGCTTCGGTTTTCATTTTGGGCAGTAATCAAAAACTGATTGCCGATGATTATTTTGTGTTTTATAATAATCTAAAATCTCCCGATGGAGCAATTCAGCACACGGGCGATAATCGCACTGGTGCAGCCGAAGACGACGATGAAATAATCTTGGCAAACCTTGAAACGATTTCACCAAATGCCCAAGAGTTAGCAATTTGTGTTTCGATTCATGATGCCGTCAACCGTGGTCATAATTTTGGTTTACTCAAAGACGCTTACATTCGCATCGTTGATGTTGATTCTAAAAAGGAAATCACCAAATATGATTTAGATATTTCACATGCTTTTGATAACGCCGTTGTCTTTGCACAAGTCAGAAGGTCGGGTAATGAATGGCATTTTTCGGCCAACTCACAAGGCTCGATTGCTGAACTACAAGGTTTGGTTGATATGTACGCTTAATATTCACACAATGATAAATCTGACAAAAAACGCAAGAATATCGCTCGAAAAAAACGGAATCGAGCTAAAAGAAATAACCGTTGGCCTCGACTGGGGAAGTATCAAACAAAAAAGTTTCTTTGGTTTACTGAATACTCAAGAAGCAGTTGATTTAGATGGAAGCGTGACGCTTTTCGATAAATTTATGAATGAAATCGAAACGGTTTATTACGGAAATCTACAATCAAAAGATGGTACAATTAGACACAGTGGTGATGACCGAATTGGCGATACTTCAGCCGATAATAAAGATAATGAAGTGATTAGTATTAATCTTGAGCGAATTTCAAATGATGTAGATAGTATCTATTTTTACCTGAATTCATACAAACAGCAAGATTTTGCTACAATTCCGTACGCAAAAATCAGAATCATTGAGGGAAAACATCACAATCCAAAACACGTTTTTGCTTCATTCAATTTATCGACGGATGATTCTTATCAAGGCTATGTTTCGATGCTGATGGCGAAACTCAAACGTGTAGGCTCACGTTGGGAATTTACGGCACTGGGAGAACCTGTGTCTGCCAAAGACATTGCCGAAACCATCAGATTGATAAAGCACAGTTATGCCTAAAGTTGTATAGAATAGTAGAGACGTAGCAGTGCTACGTCTCTACTATTCTATTTTTTTCTTCTTCCCAAATACTCCTCCATCTCAACCAAACTAAGAGCATTAAAAGTCATATTTTTTGTTAAACCACCTTTTCGAGCAGCCGCCACACCATAGTGCATATCGTGATAGCCTTGCATTTCGTGAGCATCGGGATTGATACTTAGCATGACGTTTCGGTCGAGGGCATATTCAATCCAACGCCAATCAAGGTCAAGCCTGTATGGGCTGGCATTGATTTCTATTACTACTCCATTGGCAGCACAACAATCAATAACTTCCTTATAATCAATCGGGTATCCTTGACGAGAGAGTAATAAACGCCCAGTTGGATGCCCCAAAATTGTAGTATATGGATTTTCGATGGCACGTACTAAACGCTCGGTTGCACGTGCTTGATTCATGGTAAGATTTGAGTGAACCGATGCTACGATATAATCAAAACTCGCCAAAACTTCATCAGGATAGTCAAGCGAGCCATCACCCAAAATATCTGATTCGATTCCTTTCAAAATCCTGAATGGGCGGTCAACCGATAACTTTTTGTTCAACTGCTCAATCTCGGCGTGTTGTTGTTGCACTTTCGTAATCAACAAACCACTGGCATAGGTGGCAGACTGCGAGTGGTCGGCAATACCCAAATATTCAAAACCTAATTCCTTGCAATATGTGGCCATTTGTTCAAGCGAATGTTGACCATCTGAGTAAGTAGAGTGATTGTGCAGAATACCTTTTAGACTATCCCACGTTACTAAATCTTCGTTCTTATTTTTCTTTATCCAATCAAATTCGTTTACGCCCTCACGCATTTCTGGAATAATATATGGTACTCCGAATTTTTCATAAATAGCTTCTTCGGCAGCTGCTTGCGTTTGGACTTCGTCCAAAGAAGTTGACAAACCAATACTCAGCAGAGAAACTCCACTTTCATTGCGGTGCTTCAAATGATTTTCGTTGGCGGTATAAACAAATTGTTTATTAAGTAATTCATTTTCAGCAACATAACGAACCTCAATGCTAATCTTATTCTCCAAAAACTTCCCACGCCATACAAATGGTGAAGAAGTTTTCTCATCTTTTATAAAACCTTCGGCCGTAAAATCTGGTAGCGAATCGGTGTAAGCAGCTAAGAAAGTTAGAGTGTCAACTGTTTCTGATTTTCGGCGAATTTGCCCCGAAATTTCAACTTTAGTGAAGTTTTTCTTGAGTTCTTCCAATATAATTTCAGCCAAAATTGCGGCCTTATCCATTCGTAATTTTCCTGCTTGGCTCTGAATAAACTTCAACGATTCAAGAATAGATTCTTGTGTTTTTCCTCCAAAACCTTTTACTTTCGATATACTTCCGTTTTCACAAGCAATCTGCAATTCGTTGAGGTTATCAATGCCCAATTCATTCCACAAAACTTTGATTTTCTTCGCTCCCAGCCCTTTAATCTTAAACATTTCGATAACACCTTCAGGAGTTTTAGCCAATAATTCCTGTAAATCTCTGAGCTGACCTGTACTAACCATCTCCAAGATTTTACCCGCCATCATTTTGCCTACTCCTTGAATCTGTGTCAGTTGCGAGAAATCAAGTTGCGATAATTCGCCCACGTATTTGTCCAAATTATAGGCGGCATTGGTATATGTTTTTATTCTAAACTCGTCTTCATTGTGGAGTTCGAGTAGTTTTGCGGTGAGTTCGATAGTATCAACAATATCGGAGTTAGACATCATAGTTTTTTCTTAATTTTTGTGCAAATTACAGCAAATTTGGGTCAAATAAAATTCAAGTTCACAAAAATCCCACTTCCTTTTTTGAAGAAATATCACTATAAATAAAAAACTCGTAGAAGCCAAGCCTCTACGAGTTTTCGTTAAATAATAAATTGAATATTACAATGTAGCCAGTACATTATTCATATTTCTAACTGCATCAGCCGATTTTGCAAAAGCAGCTTGTTCTTCTTGGTTTAAGCGAATGTTGATGATTTTCTCCCAACCGTTACGACCAATCACTACTGGTACTCCCATACAAATATCTTTTTGGCCGTATTCGCCATTCAAATAAACGCTTGAAGGAATTACTTTTTTCTCGTCACGAACGATAGCTTCTACAACCGCACAAGATGCGATACCTGGAGCATACCAAGCCGAAGTACCCAACAAACCTGTGAGCGTAGCACCACCAACCATTGTATCAGCAGCAACTTTCTCAAGAACTTCTTTAGATAAGAAACGGCTTACAGGAATACTGTTTACAGTAGCCAAACGAGTCAACGGAATCATTGTAGTATCGCCGTGTCCACCGATTACTTGTCCGTGAATATCGCTTTGAGCAAAACCAGTTGCTTGTGATAAGAAATAACGGAAACGAGATGAGTCTAAAGAACCACCCATACCGATGATACGTTTTTTGTTTACACCCATTTCTTGAGCTACTTGATAGGCCAAGTAAGTCATAGTATCCATTGGGTTAGAAACAATCAACAAAATAGCTTTTGGTGAGTGAGTTAAGATTTTTGTAACTACATCTCTCACGATGCCTGCATTAATACCGATTAACTCTTCACGAGTCATACCTGGCTTACGTGGTAAACCTGAAGTAATAACAACTACATCAGATTTTGCAGTTTTTGTATAATCATTTGTCGAACCGATGATAGTTGTATCAAAGCCTTCTAATGAAGCCGTTTGCATCAAGTCCATTGCTTTTCCTTCAGCAACACCTTGCTTAATATCGAGCAATACAACTTCATCTACGATTTGCTTACGAGCAATGTTGTCGGCAGTGGTTGC